>JAJYOI010000127.1 GCA_021796275.1 Bacteroidota bacterium | reverse complement strand
CGCGGAAGAATGCGCGCATCGGCGGTCGGCGTGTGCGTATGCGTGCCGATCATCGCGCTTGCCCTGCCGTCAACGTACCATCCCATCGCCATTTTTTCCGCAGTCGCCTCGGCGTGAAAATCAATGACGCAAATTTTCGTCTGCTCGTTGATCTTCGTCAGCGCCCAATCCGCCATCCTGAACGGATCGTCCAGCGCCTGCATGAATGTGCGTCCCTGCAAATTGATGACGCCGACTTTTACTTCAGGAAGTTCGTACACCACAAAACCGTTGCCGCCGTTTTCACGCGGGTAATTCAGCGGGCGTAAAATGTTTTTATTGCCGCCGAGGACTTTCCGGGAATCCCATCGGTCCCACACGTGATTGCCGGTGGTGACAACGTGAGCGCCGAGATCGAACAATGCTTTTGCATCTTCTTCGGAAATGCCTTTGCCTTCAGTAAGATTTTCTCCGTTGATGATACAAAACTCTGCGTGATGCTTTTCGACAAGATTCTTGAAAAGTGTGGAGGTAAGTTCGAGTCCCGGCTTTCCGATAATATCGCCGATGAAAAGAATGTTCAGGCGGTTAGACAATGGGATTTCCTTTGTGTCTGATGGATGAGTAATTGATGTTACGCAAAAGCCGGAACAGCGTCATTCCCGAATATTCTCATCGGGAATCTCATTGTGCACCTGCATTAAAACCGGATTCCCGCCGCAGTGTATCCTGCTGTAAGTCTGCCCGCCGGCAGGCAGGTGGGACGGGAATGACAATGCTTTTGTGATTTTTACGGTTCGATTAAATATAGAGGAAATTTGGCTGAAAGAAAAGGCACACACACGTTCACTACTGCACGCGGTAAATGCGCAGCTCGGCATTATGATTTCCTTGACGCGGAACAGCAACGATGAATTCATTCAGCGACGGCACAAACAGCGACGTCCGCGCTCCCTGCGCCGTCGGAATTTTTGCTTCACGCGTGTACTGGCCGTTCTCCCGTTGAAAAACATCAATGAAACCTTCGCCGCAGGAAACATAAATTCTTTTCAAGGCGGCGTCATAATAAATATCGTCGGCATCACCACTGCATTCAAGAGAAAAAATTATTTTTCCCGAATCGGTACTCATCACCACGAGGCGTGACGGATCGCGCGTTCCGATGAACAAGCGGCTGCCTTTATCGTCAATCGCCATCGGGAAATTTCCCGATAAACTGTCAAGATGCCAGGTTGCGAGAACCGAAGCCGGCGCATCCCAATCAACCACTGCAATCTCGTGCTGTGCAGGGATGTTCACATACATTCTGTTGCTCGCGTCATCATGTTGAAATGATTCCGGGTGTCCTGCAAGCGGAACTTCCGCAGTGACAATTCCGCGCCCGACATCAAGCGAGGCAATGCCGCCGCTGCCATAGCCGACGTACACCGTTTTCGATCCGGCTTCATAGCGGATATTGTCGGCATCATCATGCAAGCCGATGCTCTTCACAAAATTGTACGAATCGCCGTCAATGAACATGCATGTACCGTTACCGCCGTTTGTCACGACGATCAATTTCATTTCCGGAATATACGCGACGCCTTGCGGTTCGGAAAATCCCTTGAAACTCCGGACGACACTCCCGCTTGTAAGATTAACCACTTCGAGAGAATTATTTCCCAGCGCGGCGATGAATAGCCGCATCGTTGCCGCATCAAGATCCATATGATCAATTCGTCCGGCAACGTTCGGCAGCGGAATTGTCTGAATCAGTTGAAGCGGCGGCCTGGCGTTCTGCGCGAATGCACTCATTGCACCACAGCACACCAACATGGCGATCAACGTGTTCTTCATAAGGCTTCATCTAAAATGAAAAAAGATATCCCCGCAAATCAGGATACTTTTTTAACTATTGATTATCGTTTTTTTCAAAGTGGGATTTCCGGCGGCCATTAAACCCGATCCGTAAGATGTTGTTCGACAATCTTGTTCACCCACTTATGATAGTCTTTCACGTGCTGCTTCCGCGCCGCATTCTTAAGTTTCTCTGCTGTTTTCGGCGTCAAAAATACCGGAACTGATTTCTTAGGGTGAACCAGAACAGGTTTGGTCCACTTGCTATCATCGTTTGCCTCGGAGACAACAATAGCATCTATCTCTTGCTCGGACGGCTTTTTTGATTTCATACTTATATATCCCATCCTGTAATTATTCTTACAATTTTGTTAGGCTTCAGTTGAAAAATAATTTTCAATTTTCTGCCGCCGTTTGTCTGCCCAATAAGCACATAACGGTCCTTGAATGATTTATTGCGACGGGCTTCAAAAGTATTAAAGAATGTTTCTATTGCTTCTTCATACGTTAAATTATGCTCAGATAATTTATCAGCTTCAAAGTCATATTCAATATCCGACGGTGTAAAGTTACGCCAGTTCATTCATCAGTTTTCCGGCTGAAACTTTGCAACTTCTTCTAACACCGTTGAAACAATCTCGCTTTCTTTCACGCGCTTGATCATTTCCCCTTTGCGATACAGAATTGCAACGCCTTTCCCTGCGGCGATGCCGATATCAGCTTCGCTCGCTTCGCCGGGCCCGTTGACGACACAGCCGAGCACAGCAATCTTCACCGGTTTTTTCACGCCTTGCAGTTTTTCTTCAAGCTGGCGCATGATGCTGAAAAGATCAACTTCAAGCCTGCCGCATGTCGGGCACGCGATGAGCTCAATGTTGCGCGATGCAAGTCCGAGTGAGCGGAGAATTTCTTTTCCTACCAGCACTTCCTGCACCGGTTCATCAGTCAGCGAAACGCGGATCGTATCGCCAATTCCTTCGGACAGCAATGTACCGATGCCGATTGCCGACTTGATCGTGCCGATACGCGTGAGTCCTGCTTCCGTTACGCCGAGGTGAAGCGGAATATCCGTTCGCGCTGCGACGAGCCGGTACGCTTCGATCATCAACCGCACGTCAGTGGATTTTACGGAAATGATCACATCTTTGAAATTGAATTCATCGCAAATCTCGACGTGGCGCATTGCGCTTTCATACAGCGCTTCGGCGGTCGGGTAGCCGTGTTTCTCAAGAATATCTTCTTCTAATGAACCGGAGTTGACGCCGATACGAATGGGAATGCCGCGGTCTTTCGCCGCCGTCAGCACTTCACGGATGCGGTCTTTCGAGCCAATGTTGCCGGGATTAATGCGCACCTTTGCAACACCGGCCTGAATAGCTTTCAGTGCAAAAATATGATTGAAGTGGATATCGGCAACAATCGGCACCGGCGACTGACGGACAATTTCCGCCATGGCTTCAGCCGCTTCTTTATCGTTCACCGTTACACGGACAATGTCGCATCCTTCATCAGCGGCATCGCGAATTTGTTTCACGGTTCCGGGAATGTCGTCCGTTTTTGTTTTCGTCATCGTCTGCACGGAAATTGGCGCACCGCCGCCAACTTTCACATTGCCAATCGAGACTTGCCGCGTTTTTCTACGCACTCCAGCTTTGTAATTGACGTGGGGACCGGCATCGGTGATCGGCTGTTCAAGAACAGGTAATAAATTTTCCATAACTCACTTTATAATTTTTTGATAGAATTCCGGAGGCGGAGAAAAATACTTTCAATTCAGCTTTTTGCTCGCTTCAAACAAAACCTTCTTCTCGTCATCGCTCAGGCTTTGATATCCGCCGCGGCTGATTTTATCGAGGATATCGTCAATTTGCTTCTGCGTAATTCCGGCTTCTTTTTTCTGAGCGTTGTAATCGTGAATATCGTACACTTTCGCGTCGGAGACATTGTCATATTCAATAGATTGACGTTGAGGTTGTGACGATGCCGTCCAACCACCGAGCGTTTCGCGTCCACTGTTTCGCCGCTGGAAGAAATTGTGTCCGTCGGCTACCAGATACAGAAATCCGACAAACGCTCCGCCAAGATGTGCAAAGTGCGCGATGCCATCCATGCTGCCAACGGAAACAAACTCGATGATCATATACAAAATGACAAAATATTTTGCTTTGATCGGAATGAGGAAATAAATAAAGATGAGTCTGTCAGGAAAAAGAATCCCATAGGCAAGAAGCACTCCGTAAATCGCGCCCGATGCTCCGATCGTCGGGCCGGTTGTGGTAAACAACGGAGCGATGAGAAGGTTGGAAAGTCCGGCACCGACCCCACAGATCAGATAATACGTGAGAAATTTCTTTGAGCCCCACACATTTTCCAGCTCCATCCCGAACATCCACAAGGCAAGCATATTGAAAAAGATGTGGCTGAAATTTGCGTGCAAAAACATATACGTGAACAATTGCCAGAAGTAAAACCCTTCGCCCAAAGGAAACAATGCAAACAAACGATTGATCACATCGCCGAGAGAAAAATCGCCCAAATGAAAACCGCCAAGGAACATCGTTCCAAGCCAAATGCCAACGTTGGTAATAAGAAGCGTCTTGATAACAGGCGGGAAAAAACTAAATCCGCCGAAGAAACTCGGACGATAATAAGTATTGTATTGTGGACGCTTAAAGCGCATGTCCTACAGACTCCTTTGAAGAATTTCCATTTTCATTCATAGTTAAATATAACTCAACCGATGGTGAGAGGCAACGATGGATTCTCTGCGCCTTCGCGCCTCTGCGGTGAGATTATTTTTTCTCCATCAACGCGGCAACACCCGGCAGTGTTTTGCCTTCCAGAAATTCAAGCGACGCACCGCCGCCTGTGGAAACATGCGACACCTGCTTTTCCAATCCTGCCTGCGCTATTGCCGACGCAGAATCTCCACCGCCAACGATTGTGACCGCGCCTAACTTTGTTGCGTCTACAAGAGCCTGTGCAACGGCGTTTGTCCCTTTGGCGAAGTTCGGCATTTCAAAAACACCCATCGGCCCGTTCCACACGACAGTTTTTGCTTTCTTAATTTCTTCGCTGAAAAGTTTCACCGTCTCCGGTCCGATATCAACGCCTGCCCACCCTGCCGGAATTGCGCCGACATTTACCGTTTTCGTTGCTGCGTTGTTATCAAATTTATCGGCAACGACACAATCAACAGGAAGCAGGAGTTTGATATGCTTCGCTTTTGCATCAGCGAGAAGCTGCTTTGCAAGTTCAATCTTGTCCTCTTCTAACAACGATTTCCCGATTTCCATTCCCTGCGCTTTATAGAACGTGAACATCATTCCGCCCCCGATAAGAAGCGCATCAACTTTTCCCATCAAATTCTGAATCACATCAATCTTGCCGGAAATTTTTGCGCCGCCAAGAATTGCAACGTACGGCTTCATAGGATTAAGCGTCGCTTTGCTGAGATAGGCAAGCTCTTTTTCCATCAAGAAACCGGCGACTGCAGGAAGGAAATGCGCAACGGCCTCTGTTGAAGCGTGTGCGCGGTGTGCCGAACCGAATGCATCATTCACAAACACATCGCCGTATGCCGCCAGCTCTTTTCCCATTCGCTCGCGATCCGCCGCTTCTTTAGAAGTTTCTTCTTTATGAAAGCGTGTATTTTCGAGCATTAGGATTTCACCTTCGTGCAAAGCATCAACCATTGCCTTTGTATCTGCACCGATAGCCGCCGGTGCAAGCTTGACTGGTTTCCCTAAAAGCTGTGAAAGACGTTCGGCAACCGGTTTCATTTTATGTTTTCCTTCGATGAACGCTTTTTCATCGAAGGGCTTTCCATCCTTCTCGGCTTTCTCTTTTGCTTTCTGTGTATCTTTTTTCGGATCGCCAAGATGTGACATCAGCACAAGATATTTCGGCTTTTGTTCAAGAATATAGTTGATGGTAGGAAGAGCGGCGCGGATGCGTGTATCATCCTGAACAACTCCGTTCTTCATCGGAACGTTGAAATCAACACGCATAAGCACGCGCTTCCCGGTAAGCGCAACATCTTTAACGGTTTGTTTATTCATTATCTCATCTCTCGGCCAGAGGCTGATGCGCCTCTGGCGCAATTGTCATAGGAAATAAAAGGGCTGAACTCACACTTCGAGATTCAGCCCATGTTTAGGTTTGCAGAAATGGAGTCCACTTTTAAAGTGGACTCCATCTTTCGAACAATCACTTCGCGCCTGCCATCTTTCTCAATAGGTCGACAACACGGGACGAATAACCCCATTCGTTGTCGTACCACGAAACAACTTTGAAGAAGCGTTTTTCGCCCTTCAAATTATTTTGCATCGTTGCAAGCGAATCGTAAATTGAAGAGCGGTCGTCATGAATAAAATCGGTGGAGACAACCTCTTCGTTGCAATAGCCGAGAATTCCCTTCAAGTATGTGTCGGACGCTTTCTTCATCAGCCCGTCAATTTCTTCAATCGAAGTATCGCGGGTCGAGCGGAATGTCAAATCAACAACAGAAACATCTGCTGTCGGAACGCGGAACGACATACCGGTCAGCTTTCCTTTTGTCTGCGGAAGAACTTCGCCGACTGCCTTTGCCGCACCCGTTGAAGATGGAATGATATTGATTGCCGCCGCGCGTCCGCCTCTCCAATCCTTTTTTGAAGGACCGTCAACGCTTTTTTGTGTCGCAGTGTAAGAGTGAATTGTTGTCATCAAACCGGTTTCAATTCCAATTCCTTCTTTCAAAAGAACATGAACGAC
>JAJYOI010000051.1 GCA_021796275.1 Bacteroidota bacterium | reverse complement strand
GATGCGTCTCGACGTACGCGACAACAATATCAACACGCTGCTCCAGCACTTGCCGCGCCGCTTTAAGCATCTCATACGTTTTGCCGACGCCCGCGCACATGCCGAAGAAAATTTTCAGCTTGCCGCGTTTTGACTGCTCTTCTTCTTTTTTCAACGCGTCGAGCAGTACATCAGGGTCGGGGCGATGTTCTTCTACCGGTTCCATAGTGGCAATATACTATTTCGGCAAGATGGACTCCACCTCAGAGTTCCGAAGGAATCCCTTCGGGAGTGGAGTCCATCTTCATATTAATCTAAGTGCAACAAGAATCATGTCAATAATTTTAATTCCGATGAACGGTGCAATGACGCCGCCAACGCCGTAAATCAACAAATGTCTTCGGAGCAATTCTACCGCACTGACGGCGCGATACTTCACACCTTTCAGCGCAAGCGGAATCAATGCAACAATGATGAGTGCATTGAAAATGACGGCGGAAAGAATTGCACTCTCCGGTGTAGCGAGCTTCATAATATTCAGCGCATTCAAAACGGGATACGTTGTTGCGAACGCCGCAGGAATAATTGCAAAATATTTTGCCACGTCATTCGCAATGCTGAATGTGGTCAGCGTGCCGCGCGTCATCAAAAGCTGCTTGCCAATCTCCACAATCTCCATCAGCTTTGTCGGATTGCTGTCAAGGTCAATCATGTTCGCAGCTTCACGTGCAGATTGCGTTCCGGTATTCATCGCCACGGCAACATCTGCCTGTGCAAGCGCCGGCGCGTCGTTCGTTCCATCGCCCGTCATTGCAACGAGGCGTCCGCCTTTTTGGTACTCGCGAATCAATTTCAACTTGTCTTCCGGCTTCGCTTCTGCGAGAAAATCATCGACGCCCGCTTCAGCGGCAATTGCCGTTGCGGTCAGCGGATTATCGCCGGTGATCATCACAGTCTTGATTCCCATCTTTCGCAGATGAACAAACCGCTCCTTAATTCCTCCTTTAACAATATCTTTCAAATGAATAACGCCGAGCACTTCTTTGTTTTCAACAACAACAAGCGGCGTTGCTCCAACGCGGCTGATGTCCTGCACTGTCTGCTGTATTGCCGATGGAAATTTTCCTCCCTGTTGTTCGATGTATGCTTTCATTGCATCGGCGGCGCCTTTACGGATAATTCTTTTGCCGTTGCTGCTATCGGGTTGAATATCAACTCCGCTCATGCGTGTTTGCGCGCTGAATGGAATAAAATGCGCTGCGATCTCATGGACTTCTCTGCCGCGCAAACCATATTTTTCTTTTGCAAGGACCACGATTGATCTGCCCTCCGGCGTTTCATCGGCAAGTGATGCAAGCTGCGCCGCATCGGCAAGCCGTTCTTTTGCAATGCCCGGAGCCGGCGTGAATTCAGTCGCCATTCGATTTCCGAGCGTGATCGTTCCGGTTTTGTCGAGCAAAAGGACATCCACATCTCCTGCGGCTTCGATTGCGCGCCCGGAAGTTGCAATCACGTTGTGGCGAATCATCCTGTCCATGCCGGCTATGCCGATAGCAGAAAGAAGTCCGCCGATTGTTGTTGGGATCAAGCAAACGAGAAGTGCGACAAGGACCGTCACTGTCACCGGTGTTCCGTGTCCGGCTGTTGAGACGCTATACAATGAAAAAGGAAGCAGAGTCACGCAGACAACAAGAAAAATTATTGTAAATGCTGCGAGAAGAATATTCAACGCAATTTCATTCGGCGTTTTTTGACGCTTGGCTCCTTCGATCAAATGAATCATCCGGTCGAGAAAGCCGCCGCCCGGTTCTGCTGACGCCCGCACGACAAGCCAATCAGAGAGAACGCGCGTGCCGCCGGTGACAGCGCTTCGGTCTCCGCCCGATTCGCGGATCACAGGTGCGCTTTCTCCGGTAATCGCGCTTTCATCTACCGAAGCAACACCTTCAACAACTTCCCCGTCAATAGCAATGACGTCTCCTGCTTCAACAAGAAACACGTCTCCTTTCCGCAGCATCGCCGATGCGACGACTTCATACGAAGAACCGAAAGACGGTTCGTGTAATCGTTTTGCCTTGATCTCCTGCCGCGCCTTCTTCAGCGCATCTGCCTGCGCTTTCCCGCGCCCTTCCGCCAACGCTTCGGAAAAATTTGCAAAGAGAACTGTGAACCAAAGCCAAAGTGAAACAGTGCCGATGAACCATGGAGGCGCTTCGCCGCTTCCGCTTAACGCTTGAATCCATAATGCTGTTGTCAACACGCTTCCTGCTTCGACAACAAACATGACCGGATTACGAACCATCGAGCGCGGACTCAGCTTAGCAAGGGAATCAATTAAGGCACGGCGGAACATTTTGCCGTTGAAGCCCAAAGTTTCTTTATTCTGATGTGAAATTTGTGGTTTCATTTTTTCTTTCAATGCATCATCAAATGTTCTACAATCGGACCCAGCGCCAGTGCAGGCAAAAAATTAAGGGCGCCAACGATCACGACAACGGCAATGAGCCAGAAAATAAATAATGGCGTGTGTGTCGGAAGCGTTCCTTCGCCTGGAGGAACGAATTTCTTCTGGGCAAGAGAACCGGCAAGCGCCAGCGTCGGAACGGCAAGCCAGTACCGCCCGATGATCATTGCAATGCCGCCAGTGACATTATAGAACGGTGTATTTGCCCCGATGCCTGCGAACGCGCTGCCGTTGTTGTTGCTTTGTGATGTGAACAAATAAAGCACTTCGCTGAAACCGTGTACACCGGGATTAAAAATTGTTGAACGACCTGCATCGGTCATGACGGCGATTGCCGTAAATACCAGAACCGTAATCGGCATAATGAGAATGAGAAGCGATGCCATCTTCATTTCGTACGTTTCGATTTTGTGTCCTAGATATTCCGGCGTGCGTCCGACAAGTAATCCGGCAACGAAGACAGCAACAACCACAAACACAAGCATTCCGTACAGGCCGGAGCCAACGCCGCCAAAAATCACTTCGCCAAGATGCATCATGACAAGAGCAACTAAACCACCGAGCGGTGTGTACGAATCGTGCATCGAATTCACAGAGCCGTTTGATGCCGCTGTTGTGGCAGTTTCCCAAAGCACGGAATTCGGAATTCCAAACCGAACTTCCTTTCCTTCCATGTTCCCGCCGGGTTGAAGACTGCTCGATGTTTGATCAATTCCCAATGAAGTGAATGCAGGGTTGCCGTGCTGTTCAGACCACAGCGAGATGCTAAGTAAACCGAAAAAGATAATCATCATCACAGCAAGAATCGCCCAGCCTTGACGCGTATCCTTTACCATATAACCATACGTGTAGCAGAGCGCCGCTGCTATTAAAAGAATTGAAAGCACTTCGAGAAAATCGGAGAGAGGTGTAGGATTTTCAAACGGATGAGATGAATTGACATTAAAAAAACCTCCGCCGTTTGTTCCTAACTGTTTGATTGCAATTTGCGACGCGGCCGGACCGACGGCAATTTGCTGTTCTGTTACTTTCGCGCCGTTGATATCTATTGTGCTCTGAAGAAGCGGCACTGAAAACGATGGAGAAAATGTTTGCACCACGCCTTGCGAAACCAACGTCAACGCAAGAAGGAACGAAAGCGGGAGCAATATATAGAGTGCGCTTCGTGTGAGATCAACCCAAAAATTGCCAAGTGTCTTCATCGAGTGACGTGCGAAGCCGCGGATGATGAGGGCGAGAAGGGCGAGTCCCGTTGCAGCAGAAACAAAATTCTGCACAGTCAATCCAACCATTTGTGTGAAGTAGCTCATTGTTGTCTCGCCGCCGTAACCCTGCCAGTTTGTGTTTGAGGCAAAGCTGACTGCGGTGTTGAATGCCGAATCGGAAGAGACCGCAGACATACGCTGCGGATTGAGCGGAAGAAATTGCTGAAACCGTTGTAACACATACACAACAAGAAGCCCTGCAAAGTTGAAAAGTAGCATGGCGAGCGCGTTTTCTTTCCAATTATACTCTTCGTTCGGATTGATTCGTGCAAGGCGGTAAATGAAGTGCTCAACGGGGCCAAGTACGGGATCGAGAAGTGTCTTCTCTCTTTGAAAGACATGCGCCATGAATGTGCCGAGCGGTTTAACTAAAAGAATGAGTACCGCAAAATAAAATACGATTTGAAAAATCCCGTTCGCCGTCATTCGAACATCTCCGGTTTTAATAAAGCAACAAACAAGTAAACCAAAAGAGCCAGCGAGATTATTCCTGAAATAACATAGAGCCAGTTCATCATTTGTCTCCAGATTTAAATTGTCCAAGAACTTCGCAGAGTTTCATCAAACCGATTGTAAAAAGGAACACGATGATGACGATTGCGAGATATAGGATATCGGTCATAATTATTTCTCCTGAGATAACGGTACTAATTCATCAAGTGCAAGATTCAATTTCAGAACATTGACGCTCGGTTCGCCAAGAAAGCCTAATTGCCGCCCATCCGTATATTGATCTATCAGCATCCGCACCTGTTTTTCCTTCAAACCCCGATAGCGCGCGACACGCGGAAGCTGATATAACGCCGCGGCAATACTGATGTGCGGGTCAAGCCCGCTTGCTGATGCTGTTACCAGATCAACAGGAATTGGTTTTGCATTTTGCGGGTCAGCCGTTTTTAATGCCCGAATCCGCTGCTTCACGGCATCAAATAGCGCTGGGTTAAGAGGACCATAATTCGATCCGGATGACGCGGCAGCGTTATATGCGTACGGAGCGGTGGCTGAAAGTCTGCCCCAGAAATATTCGGGATTGCTGAACGGCTGACCAATCAACGACGATCCGACAACCTTGCCGTTTTGTTTGATGAGACTTCCGTTCGCCTTGTCGGGAAAAATTAGCTGCGCAATTCCTGTTACGGCAAGCGGGTATATCATTCCGGTAATGCCCGTGAACAAAATAAGGCTCACGATTGCAATGCGAAGATGTTTAAGAACCATAGCTTTTACTTTTCAGACTTTTTCCATTGAAAGAAATCAATGATAAAAAGTTGCATCAACTTTCAGGAAATGGCAATTAAGAAAAGGATAATAATGAGGCGGGAAGTATAAAAAGAAAATAAAAATGAGTTTTTTTCAACTCTATTACAGCGAAAACAAAGTCTAACCATGGATAAACACGCCTGCGACTGTGCACAAAGGGACTGATTTTGAGTCAGGGAAAAATCAAACTGCAACACTTTACATAGAGCTTCAAAACAGTTGCATCTTTACTTCTCTTCTTCTACCTTAGGCAAGCCATTACCAATTCACAATTCTACATTACGAATTATATCCTGAAGAGATTTCATTGGAACTTGAACAGCGCCTGACACTTTTCGATATGATCATGATCGCCGTCGGCTCGACCATCGGCTCGGGAATTTTTCTCACGCCATCGATGATCGCTGGCGCACTGCCATCGCCGCATTTTATTGTCATCGTTTGGATTCTCGGCGGCATTATGGCGCTTTCCGGCGCGCTGACGTACGCCGAGCTTGGCGCACTTTTTCCTAAGGCAGGCGGCGTGTATGTCTTTCTGAAAGAAAGCTATGGAGAGTTTGCCGGATTTCTTTTTGGCTGGGCATATTTTCTTGTGGTGAACACGGGCGCGATTGCCGCGCTAAGCATTGCGTTTGCAACATACTTCGGATACTTCGTGCCGCTTTCACCGATGGGAGTTAAGTTGTGCGCGGTTTCCGGTATCGTGATCGTGACGGCGGTGAATGTGCGCGGTGTAAAAACCGGCGGCATCTTTTCCGATGTGTTCACCGTGCTAAAGCTTGCCGGAATTGTCGGCGTTATCGTTATCGGGTTTTTGTGGGGGAATGCTTCGAAATCGGATTTCACTTCGTTGACAGTGCCGGGCAATCTTAGCGGCGGATTTGCGATTGCAATGGTCGGCGTGTTGTGGTCGTACGGCGGATGGCAGCACGCGACATTCGCTTCCGCAGAAGCGAAGCAGCCGCACCGTACTATTCCGCTTGCGATGGTGATCGGCGCGTTGATCGTTACGCTTGTATACGTTTCGGTGAATGTTGCCTATCTTTTTCTTCTTACGCCGGGACAGATTGCACACTCGTCAAGTCTCGCGGCAGATGCCGTGGAGACCGTTGTCGGCAGAGCAGGAGGGGGCGCGATTGCGGTTGCGATTTTTATTTCAACATTCGGTACGACAGGAATTTTTACGTTGACGGCACCGCGCATTTATTATGCGATGGCATCCGACGGGTTGTTCATCCGGACGCTGGCAAAAATCCATCCGCAGTTTCACACGCCGGCGAATGCGATTCTTATTCAATCGCTCTGGGCAATCGTGTTGATTTTATTCTGGGGAACATTTGAAAATCTGATTTCGTACGTCGTGTTCACGGATTGGATTTTCTTTGCGCTGACAGCGGCAAGCGTGTTTGTGTTCCGGAGAAAGTTCCCGAATCGGGAACGGCGGTATAAAACATTCGGCTATCCGGTAACGCCGCTGATTTTCATTTCATTTGCCGTGTGGTTTGTTGTCAGCACGCTGATTGAGAAACCAGCACAAGCGGCGGCGGGAATTGTGATGCTGCTTTTAGGATTGCCGGTGTTTTATGTGATGAAGAAGAAAGCTAAATCCACAAGATTTTAATTTCCCCTTCAAGCTGTTTGAACTCTTTATCACCCGTTACCAATTCTGCCTTTCTTAGCTTTGTTAATGCGGCAGCAAATGCATCGGCATACGATATTTTATGGAACGCTTTGTATCGTGCCGCTTGCAGAGTTAGTTCTTTATTTGCTTCAATGATTGTCATCGGGTATTTTGCGTACGTGTTTTTGAACGATTCCGCGCGTTCAGTTCCGCCTTCCCGTAATGCGATGTAATACATTTCACCCCAATTGACAACGCAAAGAAAAATTTCCGCACCGCCATCAAGAGCTTTTTTGAATATGTCTGCGACTTTTTTCGCTCCTTCTTCACCTTCTGCATATGCCATCAGTGCGTGGGCATCCAAGACGTAGCGTTTCATAATTCGCGCTCCCGCCTTTTTTCATCTGCGAGCGCTTTAAGCAGTTTTCCCTTTGTGCCGAGAAATCCGATGTTTGCATCTACAAGCTCGTGTGTTAGCGGGATCATCAGAATCTCTCCGTTTTTCTCGTAAAAATGTATCCGTGTGCCGTTTCGTATCCCGAACTTGCGGCGGATTTTTGAAGGGATAACGACTTGCCCCTTCGTTGTTACGATTGAAGTATCCATACAGTCTCCTATGTTAGATGTTTGTGATAATGTAAGAACTTTATTTATTTATGTCAATATTGAAGCTACTTACTTTATATATAAGTAATACTTTTATTGCTTCTCACCGAAAAACCAAAAAAACCTGCCCGCGTTCTACGAGCACACAAACGCTGGCAGGGCTGTGCCAACCGCAAAGGTGTTTCTTGACATCACTTCAATTTCTGAGTATCTTTTTACGTTAAACTTTTTGCGGGACACAATCGTTACACGGAAGCGGCATTACAGACCGCTTTTTGCTTTTCTTCTTCCAAACAAGTCCCTATGGGACAATGACAATCGAGTCTAAACACCAATGACTGAGAAAAAAAATAATATCGTTCAAACAATTCCCAAAGGGATTTCCAACAGCGAACCGCCCCAAGGGGATTTGCAACCGGGAACAATTCCCACCGTGCTGCCGGTTCTTCCGCTGCGCGATGTGGTGATGTTTCCGTATATGATTTTTCCGGTGCTCGTCGGGCGCGAATCGTCGCTGCGGGCGGCGAACTACGCGCTCGAACATGACAAATTTATTTTCCTTTCCGCACAGCAGGACCCGAACGTGGACGAGCCGTCTGCCGATGATATTTACAAAGATGGCGTCGTGGCAAAGATCATTCAGATTCTCAAACTGCCCAACGGTTTGATGAAAATTCTGGTGGATGGAGTTGTGCAGGCGTCGGTGAAACAGATGCGTCCCAACGAACAGTTTCTGCAAGCGGAAGTGGAACTGAGCGCCGCCGTTCCCGAAACAAACGCAGAAATGGATGCGGTTGTCCGCCACGCGTCGAATCTTTTTTCGGAATACATCCGCTACAACCGCAATGTTCCGCCGGAAGTGCTTTCGGCGTTCGAGAACATTAAAGACACGCAGCGCCAGCTTTATTTTATGTCATCGAACGTGGTGCAAAGCGTTGAAGTGAAACAGCGCATTCTCGCCATTCGCAGTGTGCGCGAGCAATTCATGGAACTGATCCGCATTCTCAACGGCGAGATCAGTGTGCTGAAGATTGAAAAGGAAATTGATTCGAAGGTTCACGACAATATTCAAAAGTCGCAGCGGAAGTACTTCATTCAGGAACAGATCAAGATTCTGCAGGACGAATTAGGCGAAGATGAAGCGACGCCGGAGTTAGCGAAAGTCAAAGAGCAGATCGAAAAATCCGGAATGCCGAAAGAAGTGCATGAAAAAGCAATGGAGGAGTTTAACAAGCTGAAAAAAACTCCCGCGATGTCGCCGGAGTTTACTGTCACGCGTAACTATCTCGATTGGCTTACCGGTGTGCCGTGGAAAAAACGGACGAAAGACGATCTCAATGTAGAGCACGTCAAGAAGATTTTGGATGAAGATCATTTCGGATTAGAAAAACCGAAGGAAAGAATTCTTGAGCACATCGCCGTTCTGAATCTAGTCAAGGAGATGAAGGGACAGATTTTGTGTCTCGTCGGCCCTCCGGGAGTCGGGAAAACATCACTGGCAAAATCCATTGCGCGCGCGTTGGGAAGAAAGTTCGTCCGCATTTCGCTCGGCGGCGTGCGCGACGAAGCGGAGATCCGCGGCCATCGCCGCACGTATATTGGTTCAATGCCGGGAAAAATCATTCAATCAATGAAACGCGCCGGCGTTGTTAATCCCGTGATGTTGATGGACGAAGTGGACAAGATGAGCATGGATTTTCACGGCGACCCGGCGTCGGCGCTGCTCGAAGTTCTTGATCCGGAGCAGAACAACACGTTCAACGATCATTATCTCGATGTTGATTACGATCTTTCCGGTGTCATGTTCATTACAACGGCGAATGTGCGGTACCAAATTCCGCTGCCATTGCAGGATAGAATGGAGATCATTGAGCTTTCCGGTTATCTTGATTACGACAAGAAAGAAATTGCGCGCCGGCATATTCTTCCCAAGCAGCTTGTCGAACACGGATTGAAAGAGAAGAAGATTGAATTTACCGATGTAGCGCTGATGAAAATTCTCCGTGAGTACACGCGTGAAGCTGGTGTGAGAAATCTTGAGCGCGAAATTGCAAGCGTGTGCCGGAAAATAGCAAAAGACATCGTTCTCGGAAAACAGAAGAACGGTCATACAAAATCTTCAAAAAAGAAAAAACCTTCAATTGTTGTTGATGAAAAGAAAATAGAAGAATATCTTGGCGTACCGAAATTCCGCGAGCGTATGGCGGAGCGCAAGCCGCGTGTCGGCTCGGTCACGGGTTTAGCATGGACGAGCGTCGGCGGCGACATTCTTTCCGTTGATGTGACGGTGATGCGTGGTCCCGAGCGGCTGACGCTTACCGGGCAACTCGGCGACGTCATGAAAGAATCAGCGCATGCGGCATTGAGCTATCTGCGCTCCAATGCAAAGCAGATGAAACTCGACCCGAATTTCTTCACAAAAAAAGAAATTCATATTCATTTGCCGGAAGGAGCGATTCCGAAAGACGGTCCTTCTGCGGGCATCACGATGGCAATGGCGATGCTCTCGGCGTTGAGCGGCAAGCCTGCCCGCGCAGATATTGCCATGACTGGTGAAATTACGCTGCGCGGCAACGTGCTCGCCATCGGCGGATTGAATGAAAAGCTGATCGCAGCAAAGCGCAACGGGATGACAACCGTTCTCATTCCGAAAGAAAATGAAATAGACCTTGTCGAAATTCAGGAAAAGGTGAAAGAGGGATTGAAAATTATTCCGATTGACAAGATTGAAGATGCTGTGCCGCACGTGTTTGGAAAAAAATGAAAAATAGCAGTACCGCAATACATTCAATGCTCAAAATCCCTCTCTCCAGTGAATTCGTTGCGAAAAAATTAAACAAAGGAATGAAGCGAGAGGAAATCCTGATAAAATATGGCATGAGATGCTTTGATACCGGAGGCATGTCTCAGGAAGAAATCGAGAAAAAAATTGGAAAAATTGTTAAATCATATGATGAAAATAACTGATTAAATACAATGGCGATCACATCACTTTCTTCCCCGCGAGTTATTTACACAAATGGTAGCGTTCAGGAGTTGGAGCGACTGACGTTCGATGGAAAAGATTTCGATGAGAGGTGGGTTCAAGATCAGATTCAAAACAATCCTTCAATACTTCCGGTTTCTGAATTTGATCCTGCATATGAAAAGCTGATCAATATCGGATACGAAGTTGAGCTAAATGCGGGCTACATTGATAATCTTTGCGTTACGCCGAACGGCTCTCTCGTTGTTGTTGAAACAAAGCTCTGGCGAAATCCAGAAGCACGGCGGCAGGTCGTTGCTCAAATCATTGATTATGCCAAAGAATTAACAACATGGAATTACGAAAATTTCAATGAAGCTGCGAAAGAATACTCGAAGAGTATCTACAAGAAAGAAAGCTCGTTAGTTGATCTTGTGAAAAAGGAAGCCCATGATTTTAATGAGAGGCTTTTTCACGACAACCTGCTTCGCAACGCAAACAAGGGTAAATTTTTACTGCTCATTGTCGGCGACGGCATTCGGGAAGGCGCTGAGGAAATGGTTGAGTTTCTTCAGAATTTTGCAACGCTTCAGTTTACATTAGGATTGGTTGAATTACGGGTGTATCGTTTAGGGAAGGAAGAAATTCTGATCATTCCCGATGTTCTTTTGAAAACAAAAGAAATTCAGCGGGCAGTAATTACAGTAAACGGTAAAGATATTCATTCGGTTAATGTCAAAGTAGATGCTTCTCTGGAAATTGAAGCGCAAAAGAAACTCCAATCAGCTTTGAGCGAGACCACTTTTTTCAAAATTCTTGAAGAAAATGTGGGGGCGAATACTGCCATTTTTGCTAAGAAGCTGCAGGAAAACTATATGAAAAGAGGATTTGCCATAAAATGGAATCCCAGAGGCTTTTCAGTTCAAGCGAAAGATACAGATTTAAAAAGGCCTTACACGATATTTTCTCTTAGCTGTACTGGCAGACTACTATTTTACCCAGAAGTTTTACAACGTGCCGGCGTGGCAGAGAGTTATATAAATCGTTTTACTAAAGCAGTAGGGCAGTTGTTTCCAGATACTGATTTGGAAAGTGATGACCCGCTTTTGTCAGATCTTGAACATCAGCCGGAAAAGTACAGAAAATTCTCTGCACTTGTTGATGAAGCGAAGAAACTCTTAATAAGATCACAAATGGCAGATTGAAAATTTTTCATGTTTCCTTTTTAATTTTTCATTCTTAATTTCTTCCTATGTCCTATCAAGTTACCGCCCGTAAATGGCGCCCGATGGTGTTTGAGGATGTGATCGGGCAATCACACGTTACAAACACACTGCGCAATGCGTTGGTATCAGGCAGAGTGGCACACGCGTTCCTCTTCAGCGGCGGACGCGGCTGCGGCAAAACTTCGACCGCTCGCATTCTAGCGAAGGCAGTGAACTGCTTGAATCCGAAAGATTCGAATCCGTGCAACGAATGCGAAGTTTGCGAAGAGATCAACAACGGGCGCAGTATGGATATTATCGAAATTGACGGTGCCTCGACCAACAGCGTTGATGATGTGCGTTCGATTCGTGAAGCCGCTCGCTACACGCCGTCTCGCGGAAAGAAAAAAGTGTACATCATTGATGAAGTGCACATGCTTTCGAAGGGTGCGTTCAACGCACTGTTGAAAACGCTCGAAGAGCCGCCGCCACATATTCTTTTTATTTTTGCAACAACGGAAATTCAGAAAGTCCCGTCCACGATCATTTCACGGTGCCAGCGGTACGATTTCCGCCGCATTTCGATTGACGATATCAGCAAGCGGCTGCGCTTCATTGCAGGGGAAGAGAAGATTACAATTGACGACGATTCTCTTCTTTACATCGCAAAGAAGGCGGATGGTGCGATGCGCGATGCGCAAAGCATCTTCGATCAGGTCGTTTCCTACTGCGGAGAAACAATTACCGCTCAGCAAACAATCGAAGCGCTGAATATTGTCGATCAGGAATTTTTCTTCCGCGTCTCTGATATTATTAAAGCGCACGACCCAAAATCCGCGCTCGATTTTGTCGACGAAATCATGCGCGCCGGATTCGATCTGAAAGAATTTGCCGGTGGATTGGCGGAGCATTTCCGCAACCTCCTGGTTGCACGTTCAACGCATTCGGCTGATCTTATCGAAACATCGGAAGCGTACCGCCAGCGTTATGTGAAAGATGGAAATGATTTCAGCGAACAGGATTTGCTTCGTCTTGTCAGAACTGCGTCGGAACTTGAGACGTCGCTGCGGTACAGCACGCAGCCGCGTTTCCGTTTTGAAGTGAGCGTTGTGCAGATGGCGAAGATGGAACAATCAGTCCGCATTGATGAACTGCTCTCGCAGATTGATGCGTTAAAAAAAAAGTGGGAATCCATCCCGCCTAAGGCTGGACTTGAATCGAACGGAACATCATCTCTGAATATTTCCGGTAAAGGGGATGGGTTCAATGGCTCGCCTTCGTTCTCGAAAAGCGCGGGACCCGATCAAAAGAAATCCGCGTACTCGTTTGCGCTCCCCCAAACAAATTCGGTGTTTGAATCACGCCTGCCTCTTGGACAGGCAAGCACGACAATATTGCCGGCATTTACCGGCGAAGCCGGGCTTTCTTCACCTCCACCACAATCTGCCGCCGGCGGACCGCGAATTTCTGATGTGACCATTCATTATGTTCAGGAATTGTGGGAACAGGTAGTGGCAGACGTGCGCGCGAAAAAAATTTCCGTCGGAACGGTGCTTGCTGAAAGCCGGCCGCTGGAAATCGTGAACGGCGCGCTCCGCATCGCCTGTCCGGATGAATATCATTCTGCAGCAATTAAACGTAATAGTGTTTTCCTCACGGAAAAAATCAACGGAACGCTCAACACACGCCTCCGTCTTGAAGCGATCGTACAGCCGTTCGCTTCAGCAGGTGAGACGGAAAAAACGTCGCCGCAAAAAACAACGGCAGTGGCGGCATATTCTTCACCTGAAACTTCTGTCTCTTCTCAAGAACCTTCCCGCAGCATACATCCCATTATTGAAACTCTGGAACGGGACTTTGGCGCTGAACGTCTAAATCAGTAGAAATCGTTCATCGCACACGTTTTTATTGGAAAATGTGCGAAAACGCTAAAATTTCGAACATTGGGAACTTCCCTTTGTTATTAACTATAGAGAGGTGCCATAATTCCAAGGTTAAAGAAAGGCGGTTCTTATGACTTCAAAACAGGCGCGTATGAAGGAGGAGTTGTTCCAGCGCGAGATGGTTCCGCACATGAGTCTTTTATATAATTTTGCGCTGCGCACAACAGGTAACGTTGACGATGCAAAGGATTTGCTGCAAGATACGTATGTGAAGGCGTACCGCTTCATCGACAAGTACGAACGGGGCACGAATGCAAAAGCGTGGCTGTTTCGCATTATGAAAAATTCGTTCATCAACGATTATCGCCGGCAAGCACGAACACCGGAACAAGTTGATTACGATGAAATCCAGGATTATTACGATCTGGTGAAAAAGCATTCGGACGACTCGAATGATTTGCGATCGCAATTCTTCAAAAACATGCTCGATGACGATATCGTCAAAGCGATGGAATCATTGACGGAAGAATTTCGAACGATCATCATTCTCTCCGATCTTGAAGGATTAACGTACGAAGAAATTGCCGAAGTGCTGGAGATTCCTCTCGGCACAGTTCGTTCGCGGCTTCACAGGGCGCGGAAAGTGATGCAGCAAAAATTACGGAAGTTCGCCATTCGTGAAGGGTATATTGCCCCGGCGCCGAAAGAGCATCAGTCTGCGGCTGAGCTACACGGAAAGAAAAATAAAAAGAACATTCCGGCAGCGCTTCTTTCTGCGGCGTAATTTTTATTTGCCGAAGTGGCAGAAAGTTCGTACGTTAGAATCAGCAAAAGAAATCTTCTAAAAACGAAGATGGACTCCACTCCCAAAGGGATTCCTTTGGAACTTCGAGGCGGAGTCCATCTCATTCTCATTTCATTATTCAATGAAACGATTGTTTATTCTCGGAATGATTTTTCTTTCGCTGGCGTCGGTGTATGCGCAGCAGAAGCTTCTCATTCCGATGGATTTGAGACAAACGAATCACCTCAAAGCGTACGGCATCGCGTACTGGTCGCTTCAGCATGGTGTTGAAGTGGACTGGCTGTTGAATTATCGCGGCGGTTCATTTATGATGGACTACAGCGATGCTGCTGCCAATGAATGCCGTGTGCGCGGAGTTTCATTCGAACCGGTAAGCGGAGCGCAAGCGGCGCAGATGTACGGAGAAATTGAAAGCGAAAATTCGAATATGGATGTTGAACGGCTGGAAAAAGCGCCGAAAATTGCCGTGTACGTTCCGCCGACATTCAATCCATGGGATGATGCGGTAACAATGGCGCTGGAGTACGCCGAGATTCCGTACACGAAAGTGTGGGATGATGAAGTGTTAGGTGGAAAACTTTCGCAGTACGACTGGCTTCACCTTCATCACGAAGATTTTACCGGGCAGTACGGAAAATTCTACGCGACACATCATAATTCGCAGTGGTACATTGAGCAGCAAATCGAGTACGAGAAAGAAGCGCATAAGTTAGGCTTCAAAAAAGTTTCCGAGGAGAAAAAAGCCGTTGCGCGGGCGATCAAAGATTATATTGGCAACGGCGGATTTATGTTTGCGATGTGCTCCGCCACCGATACGTACGATATCGCACTTGCAGCAGAGAATGACGACATTTGCGATGTGATGTACGACGGCGACCCGCCCGACCCTGACGCGCAAAAAAAACTCGACTTCTCGAAAACGCTTGCCTTTCAGAATTTCACGCTCGAAATGAACCCGTATCGCTACGAATATTCCGACATCGACATTCCACCCAGCGATCCCGTTCCGATCCGCGACCCGAACACTGATTATTTTACGCTGTTCCAGTTTTCCGCAAAGTACGATCCCGTTCCGACCATGTTGACGCAGGACCATGTCAATATTATTAAAGGATTTATGGGACAGACGACGGCGTTCAAAAAAAGCCTGATCAAACCGACGATAACGATTCTTGCGGAACGGGAAGGAACAGAAGAAGTGAAATATCTTCACGGAAATTACGGACGCGGCTCGTTCACATTTTACGGCGGCCACGATCCGGAAGATTACCAGCATGCCGTCGGCGATCCGCCCACTGATTTAAGTCTCCACAAAAACTCTCCCGGCTATCGGCTCATTCTCAACAACGTTCTCTTTCCTGCGGCGAAGAAAAAGCAACAGAAGACGTAGACAAAAAAATCGTATGACACCTTAAAGATGTCCTACGACTATGCTCTGTTAGAATCTTGCAGGAACTTAGTTCAGAAATCAGAAGTCAGAGGTCAGGGGTCAGAACTGAATACTGATTGCTGACCTCTGAACGATGTTTATCTCAGTAGCACCATTCCTGTTAAATAAGAGTAGGGCTTATTTGAGAAGCAACATCTTCTTCACATCCACAAAACGATTATTGGGATGATCCGCTGCCACTGCTTCGATGCGGTAGAAATAAATTCCCGAAACGGCGTTCGATGCGTTCCATTGAACTTCTTGGTAACCGGCTTCCAACTCCGATTCAACCAACGTCGTTACTATTTGTCCCAGTGTGTTGATGATTTGAATTTTCACATTGCTGCGTACCGACAAACCGAAACGAATTGCTGTTGTCGGATTGAAAGGATTGGGGTAATTTTGAGAGAGAGAATAGAACTTTGACATCTCCGGTGCAAAGCGTGCAATTTCGGTATTGGAAAAATTATTTCTGATTAAAGACAAATTGTCAGAAGACATATTTGCCTTGACAATATCCAGATCGCCATCATTATCAAAATCACCAGCGGCTATTGCTTGCCTTCCTGCACCATACCCTGTTATTATTTTATTTTCTATATCGAAAGTTCCGTTACATAGATTCCTCATAAGTACAAAACCTTTTTTCATTGCTACTGCGATGTCAGTTTTCCCATCTTTATTAAAATCTCCTGAAACTAGAGAGTTTATTGTATCATTAAAGCTATAACGACTACTATTTGGGAAATTGCCGGTCCCATCATTGAAAAGAATTAATACTTGATTCGAATCTTCTTTGACTAGTGCTAAGTCAACATTGCCATCATTGTTGAAATCACCAGATGTTGATGTTGCACAAGAAGCTCCTATTGAGATCGGTGATGAAGTCGTGAAATTCGCATTTCCGTCATTTTTGAAAACGGACAATTCGCCAGTAAGTTCATTTGGGATTGCAAGATCAAGATCGCCATCATTATCAAGATCTGCCACTACTCCTATCTTAGGGTAAGTGCCTAAGCCTGAAGACGATGAATCATGTTGAGTGAAATTACCGTTTCCGTCGCCCAAGAAGATTTGTAGAGTACTTGGCACTTGTGATGTTACAGCTAAATCAATGTTTCCATCTCCATTGAAATCTCCACCAGCGATCCCATCGCAATCGTATGGAGTTGTAAGAGTCTGTGTGGCAATAAGCCTTCCAGCACCATCATTGATTAAGATTGAGACTGATGCAGAGTGACTATTTGTTATGGCTGCGTCAGGATAGCTATCATTATTAAAATCAGCGACAAAAATTCTTGCTGGCTGATTACCAATTGCAACCTGATAAGTAGAGTCAAAATGGAAACCCCCGCTGCTGAAAAAAATCGTTACATTACCAGGGGTGAAGCTTCCGAGAATATTTGCTACAATAATGTCCATATTTCCATCTTTATTAAAGTCTCCAACCTGTATAGCATTGGGAGAGGTTGTAAGCAAAGAATCAGCCAAACTGAAATTCGTTTGAGAATGGACAACTTGAGTTCCAAATAAAAGAGCCACAATACCTATAAAACTACAAAGTAAAAAGCGAAACATCTTTATAAATACCTCCTTCGTTATGTGTTTATAATTGATTGGGAAGAAACTACTGTTTTACATTACCTCCCCGCAACGGCATCCCCTTGCCGAAAAAAAAGGGAAAATTTTTTTAGAAACATTTTACAGCGGTTTTTAAAAGGTTTTGTTAATGTCAGACAGTGCTTTTCACTGTCTGACATTTTGTTACTGATAAGATCAGATGTCAGACGGCTTCCGCCTTTACACAAAACATTTCGATGGACAGGTGAAAACGCCGTCAGACATCGTTAAGCTGAGTAATTACAGGACTCTTAGGCTTTTGCAAGTGGCGTAAAATGCACCATTCAATGGTGAATTTTCTCACTATTCATTGTTCACCAGAGAAACTGTTTTTGTCCACCCTTTCCCATCCCAGTAATCCACCTGTTTTTTGAGGTTGTTGAGGTAATCCGAGTTGATGGTGCTCTTGATTTTTCCCGCCTTTTTTAGAACTTCATGCAATTGGTACGTTCCGTCCGAAAGATTCACACCAGCTACAATGAGGTTATTATTCAGCGAGTAGTCGAAAATATTCCGCTCTCTTGTATTTTCAGCGGTTGCTCTAATGACAAGACCGGATTTGGAGAATGAAAATATGGATGCGCCTGCGCGGAAGTGTCCTAAGGCAAGGTCAATGTCGGTCCAGGGGAAGCGAATGTAATACAACTCAGCTTTAGAAGCGGGCGGTCCGAAGCCGCGCGTGTAGCTTGCTTCACATTCTGAGTTGAGAAGCGCAGGGTCTAACACAACAAGAACGGCGTGAGACTCGTAGCGATTATGAAGGATTTCATCCATATCGCACGAGCCGGTTACCAAAAGAACTTGCCTGCCGTCTCGGAGAGTATCAACATACGATGTGCTGAAATTTCCATAATGAAAATATTCTCCTACTACTTTTCCCCGCGGGTCCAACAAACTGATGATTGAGGGAGAATGGCTGTTTGTAGAAAACAGCGCAATCATTGTCCTGTTCGACTCTTGGTTATGTATTATTGAAATTGTATTAGAGCGGAAAGGTTGCCTGTACACCGTTCCGCGAAAAGAAATTGTTTCAGGCGGAACATATTCAAAACGAAGCGAGCCGTCCGAATTGAAAACATGCAGCTTCGGTGAATCATTTGTTTCATTCTGTCCAATAGGTGCAGAGCTAATTAATTCTTTCGATCCATCATTGTCTAAGTCTGCTAAGATAAATTGTTGATCGAATTTATTTTGCCTGCCTAATGTCTGCTGCAAATTCGGCGAACTTATTTTCCACAAGTCTTCATAATTTTTATTTCGGACTATCACCAGATTCTTTTGATAATCGGCGTAGAAATCGTGCGGCATTGTATCTTTTGTCTTAGGGGAGAAGAGAGAAACGACAGCAAATATTACTGCGCCAAGTGCAATGGAAACACTGCCTGATACGAGAGGATGTTTTCGCACAGTGTAGAATATTTTTTCCCACACAGTCAACGATTGTTGTCCGAATACTTCTACATGGGAAGGGTCGCGCTTTACAACACGATCTTCGATTCGTGCCAGAGAAGTCTCAGAGGAGATTTCTTTTTCAGAAATGTTTTGCAAGCGCTCATCCAGCGTCACGTAGAAATGGCGGATTCGCTCGAGCGTTTCACGGCATCCATAGCATTTATCCAAATGTTTCTCGATGCCCGTGCGAAGCTTTCGAACCTCATCCGAGTTGAAAAGATATTTTTCTAATGTGTGATCGTCTATATGTGTCATTTATAGAGTACTCTCGTCAGCAGGATTCTTTCGCCGAATAATTTTTTTTCGAATTTCTTGCGCCGCCTCATCACGGGTTAACTTGAGCAAATACTCCAACGTTGCTTTATGGCCGCTTCGGTATTGCCGTTCGGTCAATTTTGGCAAGAACGTCTTCAGAGATGAATACAACGATTCCCCGTCGTTCGAGTCGGTTGTGAGCATACATTCAAGCCGGCTTTGAATAACGGTGAAATACTGGCTGTATGTCGTTGCGTTGATTTTTTTCTTTAGCACGTACTTTTCGTGGAGGCGCTGTTTTGTGCGATTGACGGCACGCTGAAGAAGAACAAGAAACTCATTTTTTTCTTCATCATCATCCGGGGAAGATTCACCGGCAAACGGCAGCGCTTTACGGGAATAAATAGAGCGAATTGCCAACGCCGCGTGCAAAATATTTATCAGCCGCGCTGAGGAACTCTGTTCCCTTAGTGCCAATGCAAGTTTCCCTGTTATTTCTAAAACATTTTCATCTCCGCGCACTTTTGGCATCAGTAATTTCTCTAACTCCTGTTCATCAAGTTTGGGAAGATGCTCAAGCGTTTCGCACGCGCTCGGGGCGAGATAGATTTCTCCGAATCGCTCCACCTCAACAAGATTTCCGAGCGCATGTACCGCAAGGCGAATGTTACGGATTATTTTTGACAATGCCGGGTCACTTTGGTGATAGAGGCGTGCGATGCCGTCATTCACCTTTGTAAAAACAAGCCGCCGCAGGTGTGATAAGACTTCTGTTTCAGAAAGTGAATGAAGATTGAAAGCGGAGAAATAACCTTTGAGTGCAAAAAATCTATCCTTATCATCTCTCCGAAATAACTCTGCAATGCAGTCGTACGCAGCATCTTCAATTGTCAAATGAAGAAATTCCTTGTTGAGCGAGCCGGAAGCAGTTTTGCTTTCCAGAAAAGCGATAGCGATGGAATGCGAGAGCGCCACCAATTCGTTGAGCTGTCGGGGAGTATAATTCCTTGACAATATAGACACAATGTCCTCTCTAAGCCGCTCTATGAGGAAATGATTGGTGCGCATTTGTTGGTTTTTCGCGTTAGGAAGAGATTGAGTGGAGAAAAGATAGAAGAAAGCGCAAAGAATTGCAAACGAGAAAACTGGGAAGCGAATGCTGATCCGCGCAAATTTTGTCAAACATCCCCCATCCTATTTTTTGCTTCTCATTCGTTGGAGTGCTATATTTTCATCTCCTAAGGAGTCCTTTGGACCCGATGATTATTCCCAACGGAACATTCCGTCTTTCTCGTGGCACCACATGGATTGGCTACACGGTAGTTGGCGCGGGACCGGCATGCATTGTTTGCCCTGTGTCGTGGGGCGTTTCTGCGCATCAATGGAAAACGCTTCGTGCGATGTCTTCTTTCCTGACGTTGATTTTTGTTGATCCGCGGGGAACGGGAATTTCTGGTCCGGTTTCAGACAGACATGAATATGGAATTCCGACGCTTGTGAACGATCTCGATGCGGTGAGAAACGCACTCAGTATTTCTTCGTGGATTGTCATGGGGCAGTCTGCCGGCGGCTTTACAGCGCTGGAATATGTGCTTGCATTTCCCCGCGCAACGGAAAAAATTATGATTATCTGTTCATCGCCGACAGGATTTTTTCATAAAGGAACGATCCGGGATAAAAATCATCTGCGGTACAATGAAGTGAAAGACATCGCGGAAAAATTCCGCCGCGAATTTACCGCGAAAAACTTCCGAGCATACATGCGCACAGTGTATGCTATGGATATTCAGCGCGAGGAAGCAAAGCCGGAAGTTGATGCGATGTTTGCTTCCACCGATATTTCAATCGAGCGCTACAAATATTTTGCAGCGGTTGAATTGAGCCGGTATAATGTTCTGGACAGGCTTTCGTCTATTGCATGTCCCGCGCTCATCATGGCGGGGAAACATGATATTCACGTGTCGCCTTCTCATTCGGAAGTTATGCGCGATAAAATTCCGAATGCCCGCTACGTGCTGATGGAAAAGAGCGGGCATTTCCCGTGGCTTGATGAGCCGGAAAAGTTCGTTCAAGTTGTTAAGGATTTTGTTTTGGATAGAGGAGCGAAATGACAACTCCGCCAGAAAGCGGACGGACAAGTGCAAACGTGCGCAGCCAGCTCGATAAGAAACTACGCGAGACATTTCGCGACATCATTGATGGGAAAACCGTGAAGCGGGCAAAGCATGAATTACTTTTTTCCGGCGTTGACGTGAGCAATGTATTTCTTCAGGAACTTGAGAAGAAAAGTTTTCTGCCTGTGACGGTCGAACAGGTGCAATGCGAGCCGGGCGAACGTGTGCCCGCGTTTTACATTGACAGTACCGATGCTTATTTCGGCTGGGTGTTCTGGGAAAAGTTCACGGAACTTCGTTTGCGTAAATTATTCGGCTCGGTTGCCCGGAATGAAAAAGGAGACTGGGAAATTCAAATTCCCGCCCTGCCTGCCGGCAGGCAGGCGAATAACTCAAAAATTATTTATGCAAATCTTCATCAAAAATTAGAAATGGATATTGAACATCCCGTTGATCTGTAATTCTCTTCCACTATGAAATATTTTGCAGGCTTATTGTTATCATGTTCAATTTTTGTCCTCAACGTTTCGGTTCCGATTCGTGCACAATCGCAAACGGACAGCGCCGTTGCCGAAATTGAACGGTACTCTCTTTATCTTTCCATCAATGACGAACGCCATTCTTTTTCTGCAGAAGCACAAATATCAGTTCGCCTTTTGAAGGATTCGCTTGCCACGATTCATTTTTCTTTCAACAAAATTTTAGATTTTGCTTCAGCCCGCGACTCAGCCGGAACAAAATTTCCAAGAAAGATTACAACACTCGAAGACGGAACAAATGATATCGCCATTTCAATTCCCGACACATTGCGCCGCGGCGACTCATTGTACATCCGGCTGCTGTACGATGCCGAAATTGATTCACCGCTGACGGCTTCTGCATTCATTACCGATGGAAATATTCTTTTACCTTCGAATCACGGCGCGTTGTGGTGGCCTGTTTTGTCTTCAGAAATGAATTCGTCGCTGCAATCATCCGATGTCGCGTTCACTGTCACGCTTCCGAACTCGTATGTTGCTGTTTCCAGCGGAAAATGCGACACATTGCACTCGCCGGATGGTACGGTTGAATGGCGTTTTCATCACACGCACACAATGCCGCTGGCGAACGCGTTTCTTTTTTGTGCATCGAAGGAGTTTGCCGAGAAATCATTTGTAAACGCTGACAGTGCTATTCAACTTTCGCTATACTATGCACCAGCACAGTTCAATAGCGAGCTTGCCGGATATCTCGTGCATCAGCTCGGTATGGCGGCAGAATTTTTTTCTGCGCTGACATTTAAGCCTTCTGAGCTTTCCCATCTTCGGTTTGCGGTGATCGGCGACGAAGCAAGTGCCGATAATTTTGATGGGCATATTTCAAACGACGGCGCATTCATTCTGCAGAACTCTCCATCGTTTACTGTTCTTGATTCATCGGCGCTGCAGCTCTCGGCAGACAATGTATGGGTGCACGATCTTTCACATTTGTTCGACATCGCTTCGGTGGATTCAACGTACTGGTTCAACGAAGGATGGGCGAGCTATCTTTCGGCGAGATTTTTTTTGGAAAAAGCCGACACAGCGGAGACACAACGTCGGCATGAACGACTTCGCCTTATGGCTGGTGCGCTCGATTTTTATCCGACCTATCCGTTATCAGCGGGGCGGTATTGGCAAAAAAATGAAACGGCTGTTTTTTCCTGCAAAGGCGCGTATGTGTTTTTGATGCTCGAGTATCTTCTCGGCAAAGAATCGTTCGATGATGTAATTCATAGAACGTGCGCTGATTATCGCACGACACCGATGACAATTCCCGAATTTCAAAAACTGTGTGAAGATGCGTACGGTACGCCGCTCGACTGGTTCTTTAATGAATGGGTTTATCGTACCGGCTTTCCTGAATTTGTTTTTTCTTCGGATGTCGCGCCGACAACGCGGGGCAGCTATAGTGTGAATATGCACATTCTTCAACGCGGCGATGTGTATATCATGCCGACGGATGTTGCGATTGTCACCAACGCGCGGACTGTGGCAAAGCGGACATTTCTGCAGAAACAGGATCAAATATTTGAATTTATTGTTTCGGAAAAACCGTTGAGCGTAGAGCTTGATCCCGAATATAAAGTGCTGCGCTGGGTTCCACGCCTTCGCCTTGTTGCGCATGCGCGTACCTCGGAAAGCTATCGCGTGTTTGATCATGATCTGGTCAATTCAGAAAAAGAAGCGCTGCTCACACTTCAGCTTGATCCGAATAATTTGACCGGCAGCAATCCGCTGGCGCTCTTTTCTCTCGGAAAAATTGCGGTACTGAGAAACGATCTTGTAAACGCGGAATTATATTTTCGACAGGCGTCAACACTGGAATCGGCAGAGCCGCCGCGCTATATTCCTTCATTGAGCCTGGTGAGATTGGGAAACGTGCTGGAGATGGAAGGAAAAAGAGAGGAAGCGTTGCAATTGTATCAGCAGGCATTGAGCATTGCCGAGCACATGCCGGCTGATGCGGCAGTGACAATGATCGAAGCTAAAAAATATCTGCGCGATCCGTTTGTTTCTTCAGATGATTTTTGGTACGGGAAGTACTAGTGCTGTTTCTAAAAAGTATTCTTGTGTTTTCTTATTGTGAACGTTTTTGTTATCCGACAGTGTACCGTCGGGTAAGTAAGATGTCATTACAATTTCGTCTTCTTGCTCCTGCCCCTGGTTTTGTCGAGCGCAAAAAAGCTTCCGGCTTTTCCATTCATCAGAATAAAGAGGCACGACAATAGAAGCAATGCATATGGATTCGAAAAAAATCTCCACGAGAAAAGCATTCCGTTGGTAAGATTGAAATTGAGAACGAGAAGAAACGCAATAAACAATGTCGGCAGCGTGAGCAAGCCAATGATCAATGCAACGCCGATGAGTATTTCGCCGGTAGGAATGAGACGCGCCCACGCTTCTATGCCGGGGTACGCAACATGTTTTTGGTACCATGCTGAAATTGCCGGCGCGTTTTGCGCGAAGCGGTCAATGTCTAATTTCAAAAATTCGGACGATGAGTACCATTCAAGTTTCCCCAAGCCTTCGCCGACAAAGAAAATGCCGACGACAATCCGAAGAAATGCGATCCATTTTTGATTCATAAAAACTCCAAATGACACCGTACGGTGAACAATGTATGAACAAAAGCAGATGAAAATCAAGTTGAAAACCTCTTTAGGGCGACGCCCCGCATCAGAAATTTCATTGCCGCTTCCCGACGGATTCAATTTTCTCGCCACCGTGTACAGTCACGGCTGGTGCTCGCTTCTGCCATTCTCTGTTGAAAAAGAAACTGCCTCGTTGAAAACTGTTATTACGTTGAACAAGCTCAAGAATGTTTCGGTTCGTGTGCACATGAATGTGTCGGCGCTTCGTGTCGCGGTAGAAAACAGTCATGCGATTTCAAAAGATGAGATAGAGATCATCAGAAATGCTGTTCGGACAATGCTCAGATTGAACGAGCCGCTCGATGAATTTTATGCTGAGACATCGAAACACGCTTCGTTTCGCTGGGTAAGGCGGGTCGGTGCAGGAAGAATGCTGCGCTCGCAGACAGTGTTCGAGGACGTTGTCAAAATGATTTGCACGACGAATTGCAGTTGGGCGCTGACGGAAACGATGGTGAAGAATTTTGTTGAAAAACTTGGCAGCGGTGCATTTCCAACTCCCGAAGCGATAGCTTCAGTGACTGAAAAATTTCTTCGCAAAGAAATCCGCTGCGGTTACCGCGCACCGTACTTGCTCGAGCTTGCAACGCGCGTCGCTTCTGGAGAATTGGCAATGGAAGAATGGCGGTACGCCTCGCGTACCGATCTGCCGACGGAAGAACTATTTCTGCGCGTTCGCTCTGTGAAAGGGATGGGTGATTATGCCGCGGGAAACATTATGAAGCTGCTCGGGCGGTACGATTATCTGGCAATTGATTCGTGGTGCCGCGGGAAATTTTTTGAGCTTCATAAAAACGGACGTAAAGTGAAAGATTCGACAATCGAAAAATGAGA
>JAJYOI010000050.1 GCA_021796275.1 Bacteroidota bacterium | reverse complement strand
GAAACACTGCATCATTAAAATTGTACGACGTGGTCTGATAGATTGGCACCGCTCGTGATTTCGTCGTCGGATCGGGCACCTGGCCCGCATGCAATTGCAGTGTTTCAAACCGATAATGTCGGATTTTTCCATTCGTAGACATAAAAAAACTCCTCACAAAAAAATAATTAAAAAACAATTTATCACCCGGCTATGAATTATACCGAGTGCTGGAATTAATGCTATGGTACGCTTCAGTTAGAAGCTGTACCGTAGAACTGATAACGTCTTGGTCTTATACAGCGGTGGGGCGACAACAGAGGAAGTGCCCAAAGAAGTACGTAGAGAGATGCTCAAGGACGGACCTTGAAGCATAAAAAAGATGTAAATTAGAAATGTTGTTCATAATAAAAAACCTCTTTGGAAAATGTCCAAAAGAGGCGAGTTAACTCAATCTTGGTTCATCTTCCTCCCGACATTGTCGGGAACAGAAATTAGCACCTGCCCTCGTGCCATCGGCATGATCGGTTGCTGTGGTTTCGTCGGGTCTGTCCCTCCGCCACTCTTGATGAAGCACATTTTTTCAAAGAAACAACTACTAATAATATAAGCGTAAAATGACAGTTGTCAATAGGGTAACCCAAATATTTTTTGCTTTAGCTTCTGTACTAAAATTCGTTGCAATGCAACCCATTTCTTTGTATTTTTCATAGTGAAAGAATAAGCGCCGAATTTTAATGCTCAACTCATGATTACGTGTTTGGTGTGTTCAAATAAAAATGATGATGCAGCCGTTGTGTGCTACTCATGCGGCAGCTATCTACAAGAGCGGGTGCCAAACCTCGATTTCTTTCCTATGATATGGAAGATAATCGAATCACCAAAAACGGCACTCCTCCGAGTATTGATTGCCGAACATAAAAACTATGTACTACTCCTGAATTTATTCTTAGGCATCGCTGTTTCTTTTATGTTATTATGGCTGCGCCACGCAGGCAATGAATTCGACAATTTAATTTATCTTTTATTGCTTGGCATAGTCATCGGAATAGTGCTCGCATATCCGCTGGGTATGGGCGCTGTTTATGGCATTCATGCATTGGCAAAACTCTTTCGCGGCAAAGGGACCATACGGAATACATACGCCGTGATCGGCTGGTCGCTTGCGCCAATCATGCTTTCCGTGGTATTCATCTTGCCGATCGAGCTTGCGTCAATGGGCTTGCTGTTTTTTACAACCAACCCGTCGGCGTTTGAAATTAAACCGGCAGTGTTTTCTGCGCTTGTTGGCTTCGATGGCATAGCAGTGCTGTGGTCGGTGTATCTGGCGGCAAATGGTGTACACATCGTTCACAAAATTCATTTCTTTGCTGCGTTGCTTGTCGTGTTCATTGTAGCTATGGTATTGTTCGCAAGCGCCTATATGTTGTTTGCATCGGTGGTGATTTAGTAGAAACAATGCAACCGCTGACTACCACATCATACATGGAACGGCAGGAATTTGAAAATATTGTTGAAGAGGCATTTCATCATCTTCCATTTTTGTTCAGAGAGAAAATCGAGAATGTGGAAATAGTGGTAGAAGACGTTCCTTCTTCTTCACTCAATCAAAAAATGAAAACGGGAAAAACATCAATGTTGTTGGGATTATATCAAGGCGTTCCGCTGACTCACCGCGGAACAGGATATGGCATGGCACCTGTCCTGCCGGACCGGATTTTTCTTTTCCAACACAACATTGAACATCTCTGTAAAAATCAGGACGAAGTGCGTTTTAAAATTTACGAAGTACTGTGCCATGAAATCGGACATTACTTCGGCATGAATGAAAACCAAATTCGTTCTGCAATGAAAAATTGGAAATATGACTGATGAGAAAAATATCTACATTTTGCGTGCACTGATTATTCCATAACATGAGCCCCGTGATGCGGGCAGAAAGGATTGTTTCCATGGCTAAAGTTATACTCACCATCCAATATGAAATCGAAGAGGGCAAACGTGAGGAGTACCTGAAGGTGGTCGAACAGCTCAAACAGCATTACGCAGCAAACGAGCATGTTACGTACTCCGTCTTCGAACAAAAGCGAAGAAAGAACGCCTTCTTCGAAACATTTACTGCCGCTACGGAAGAGGCGTTCGATAAATTTGAAGAAAGCAATGATGAGATTGCAGACAAATTGACCGAACAATTGACGCGGCTCATCAAAGATGGAAAAGCAAAGTACGCTACGTATGTTGAAACTAACTGAAATAAGACTCAGTTATAGTAATGTCTAACGAGAAAAATCGTATGGCTGTTCGCGACCCTATCGCAATGTTTATGAAAGAGCATGACGCCGCGCTTGTTCAGCTTCGCATTCTAAAAAAATCTGCCGAGGAAATGAAGAAAAACGGGTATTCGGAAAAAGTATTCAAACAGATGCTTAAGGCGGCGGCTTTTGTTGATGAAGAAGTTCGTGTGCACAACGCCAAAGAGGAAGGCGCTCTCTTTCCAATCGTCGAACGTTATGTCGATGGCCCGACCAACGTCATGCGGGATGATCATGTGCGGATGGCAAAGATTTACAAGAAACTTCACTACAGCATCACCACGATGCAGGCAAGCCACGACGACAAAATTGCGCGTGAAGAACTTTTCGACGCGGCAGAAAGCATCGTCCAATTGATGGTCAATCACATCCACAAAGAAAACCTCATCCTATTCCCTCTTGTCAAAAGATTTCTGACGAAAGACGAGCTGAGAGAAGTTGCACAGCGGCTTTTGTGAATCTTTTCCCCACCAGCCAAACTACTTACTTCACTTTAAAATTTTGCGCATCGAACGATTGCCCCGTAATCCCGCGGGACTCATCCGACGCAAGAAATACGAAAGGATCGAGAATCTCTTCCGGTTTCCGCAACGTATTCTGATCTTCCTGCGGAAATGCCTGATGCCGCATCTCGGTCGCAACGCCGCCGGGGTTGATGGAATTGACACGAACATTCTGTGAACGAAGTTCTTCCGCGAAAAGCCGTGTTATTCCTTCCAGCGCGAATTTAGAAACAGCATAAGCACCCCAATTCACTTTTGGAGTTCTCCCCACAGATGACGAAACATTGAGTATCGAGCCGCCATTGTTGAAATGCGGAAGCACGTGCTTCGTCATGAGAAATACGCCGGTAACGTTCACCGCCATAACTTTCTGCCATTCCGCCAATGAGTAATCAGCCAAGGCATTGCGGGAACCGAGCACGCCGGCATTGTTGACGAGTATATCAATGCCATTCCACATTGAAGTGCAGGCAGCAACAAATTCCAGCACTTGTTGCTCATCAGCGACATCGGTTTGTTCAAACATTACCTTTCCGCCCCGCGATAAAATTTCCAGACTTACTGATCGCAATAAGTCGCCATTCCGCGCACACAAACATACTGCGGCACCTTCTGCTGCAAATCGCTTTGCAATTGCCCGTCCCAAACCGCGTGAAGCGCCGGTAACGATGGCAACTTTATTTTTTAGTTTCATAAAAGTATTTTCATCTTTCACAAGATATCGTCAGCCCCAATATTTTTTCTTCGCATAGATTTAACAGCAGAATGCCTTTTCTTTTCCTGCACACGTTTTCGCTGTGCAGCTTTCGCTGGCACCGTAGCCTTACGTTCTTTTTTCTCCCGGCTGGCACGGTTCAACAGTTCGATAAATTTTTCAATCGCCCGTTCCCTGTTTTTCCACTGGCTTCGCGATTCCTGTGCGACTATGCGAAGAATGCCCTTCGAATCGATTTTGTTTTTGAGATTCCGCTGAAGAAGCGGTTTCGCGGCCGCATCGAAGCGGGTGGTCGAGGCAAAGTCGAAAAGGAGTTCAACACGAGTAGATACACGATTCACATTCTGTCCGCCCGGACCGCCGCTGCGGGAGAATCTGAATTGAATTTCCGACAAAGGAATATCAATATTGCCGTCAACGCGAATAAAATTTTCCATCTCATAAAAAAGCCCCGTCATGCGGGGCTTAGGATTAAAATTCTGATCAAGGTTTCAGGTCATTCAGAAACTACTTCGTCTCGCCGCGCTTCTCCCCGCCGGCGAGCGATCGTAATGAGAAAACCGCCGATCACAATGAACGTGCCAAGCCACACAAGATTAATGTACGGTTTAATGGTCGCTTCCACAACAAGAACGTCGTTCTTTTTCTGCTGAGGAGCCGCATTGGGATCAACGATTGCAATCGTAACAGTGGAATTATTGTCGTTCGCCTGACTGGGGCGAACACTTTTAATATTGATCTGTATGTTGCTGTGCGATAACGATGCGGGGAGGAACTGGACTTGGCCGCGGTTGTTATGCATTGTCGGTGTAATCCGTTCCTTGTTTCCGCCATGCACGACGTCGAGATTTACTTTCACCACATTGCCGAATTCCGGCGACGTGGAAAAATTATAATTAATGTACTCGATCTTCATGCCGTCAACGTTTTGCTCTTTTCCTTTATACAACGTGACTTCCTTTCCTTCAGATGCATCAGGCACATCAAGCGATAACGGTGAAACATAAAAATCCTTCGTAAGAAGATTGATAATGTCGGGATTGCGGATCATTCCCTCATTATCGCGCCCATTGAACATCACCGGAGAAACGATAAATTGTTTTCCTCCTTTTTCCACTTCAACATCGAATGCAAACCTTCCACGCTCAGCCGGGCGATAGCCAAGGTAGGTCATTTTGTAGCCGAGTGCAGTAACGGCTTTCCCTTGTTCCAAAGAAAGCGTCTCTTTTGTATCATACTTGGCAGATGCAACAAATCCAAGGAACATCAATGCAATACCGATGTGTGCAATAGCGCCGCCCGCCATTTTTGGATTTCCTTTGACGATCCTGTATCCGACAAAAAGATTTGTGAAAAGTGAAAATGACGCAGCAAAAATAAATACAACCATCGCACTATTGTGAGCGCCGGCCGCGTAGGCAATCCCGCTCATGACAACTGCTAACGCTATCGGAACGCGAAGACTGCGAAGCAAAGACCCCGTGTCGGAATTTCTCCACCACAGCAATTGACCCAAACCTGAAAGCAGCGCGATCACAATTGCTAACGGCAGCACCGTTGTCACGTAGTATGTCGTATCAACAGCAGAAATTTTATTCTTCCAAATGCTGGTAATGATCGGCGATGACGTCCCGATAACAACAAACAGCGATGTGAACACCAATGCCGACGCGCCAAGAAACAAAGCAAACTCGCGGGAAAAAAAACTGTGTTCGACGGGAACTTTTGGCATTTCTTTTCTTCGCATGAAGAACAATCCAAATCCTATCGCCGCAAATACTACAATGAGAAGGAGCAGCATCCAGTACACCCACATTCCCGGTTCAGCGAAAGAATGAACGGATGTTTCTCCCAGCACTCCGCTTCGCGTGAGGAAAGTTGAGTAGAGCACAAGAATGTAGCATAACATGCTGAGCACAAAATTGGTTTTGATAAAGCTGCCGCTGCGGCGCTGAGAAAGCATCGTGTGAATGGACGCTACGCACACAAGCCACGGCACAAGAGAAGAATTTTCCACCGGATCCCATCCCCAATATCCGCCCCAGCCGAGAGTTTCATACGCCCAATATCCGCCGAGAACAATTCCGGTTCCCAGCACCATTGCACCGAACACCGTCCACGGAGTTGAAACGCGGATCCAACTTACATAATCACGTTTTAACATTCCGGCAACAGCGTACGCAAACGGAATTGACATTGACGTAAATCCAAGAAAAAGAACCGGCGGATGAATGACCATCCAATAGTTTTGTAACAGCGGGTTCAGCCCGCGTCCTTCTAATGGATATTGCGCCCAAATTCCTTTCGCGCGATCTAACCAAACAAAATTTCCGGCAACGGCAGGAACCTGTCCGGTATGAATCAGGTCTTTCGGAAAAACATCCCAGATGTATGCAAACGGATTCTTAACGATGAGCATCAGCACAAGAAAAGTCAACATCAGCGAAAAAATAGACATGAATTCAGATTCATATCCCTTGCGGGCAGAATAACGAAGAAGAACTGCACCAATCACCGCGGTGTACAAAGACCACAGTGTAAAGCTTCCTTCCTGACCCGCGTAGAATGTCGAAAATAAAAGCGGCCCAGGCAAATCAGTAGAACTGTAATTCCACACATATGAAAATTGAAATTGATGTGTCATCAAGATATAAATCAACGATACCGCAATAGCAATAATCGAGATAACAGCGGTCCCGTATGCGATGCGTGCTAATTGCAGAATGCGTTTTGAAAATCTACGGTGATTCAGAAAATAGAGAATCGTAGAAAGCAACGACGCAGAAAATGCAATTTTTACTATGATACTTCCAATCATTGTATTCCTAACCTTTCCTCACTATCCCATCTGGCGATGAGCGAACATCTCGGCATTCTGGAGAAGCAATGCGCCGGCAAGCGCACAACTCAAATCAACCTCTGACCAAAAACTCTGTGTTACAGCGTTTTCTTTACAGCGGAAGCGTCTCCTTCATATTTTGATGGACATTTTGTAAGCACTTCGCTGGCATAAAATGCACCATCTTTGTAGCGCCCCTTTGCAACAATACTTGTGGCAATTTCAAAATTATTCGGCTTGCCGCCTTCAAGAACAACTCTCACCTGCTTGTTGTTATCGTCTTTCATGTAAAAAATAAATTGCCCCGTCTTCGCATCGAACTGAGATTCTTTGTCGCGGAGCCACGCGCCTTTCACCTGTACTTTCTTGCCAAGTTTTTCCGCTTTAGCGAAGTCTGTGTATTCCACATTGCTGTTCATAAACGAAACCGCGCCGAAGACAACAAACGCAACAATGATGATACTACCGATAATAACTTTGAGTTTCATAAAAATCTCCTTCTTACTTACTTTTTCACAGACTGTTCCAATTTTGAAATTCTACCATCAAGCCGGAACAGATATACCAAAAAGCCTGCCCAGATCATGAGCACAATGATCATCACAATATACAACTGATGTTCTGCAAGGAAGTCTAACACGGCTACTCCTGTGGTTGTTGGGAATGAAATTCAAGGCGCGATGCGCGCACTTTGAGATTGAACATCCAAAAATACAACAAGGTGAATCCGAGAAGCGATGAGAGAAAAACCAACAGCATATTCGGCGCCATCTTAAATTGCACAACCGGGCCTGCACCTTGTGGATCACCTTTCGAGCCGGGATGGAGTCCTGTCATGATCCGCGGCATCACAAAAATGAAAAATGGAACGGTAACACCCGCAATGATTGAGTACACAGCAGAAAGCGTTGCACGTTTTTCTTCCACATCAACGGCAGAGCGAAGTGCAAAGTACGCTCCATAAATCAACAGAAGTACGAAAATTGATGTTTCGCGCGGGTCCCAATTCCAGAATGATCCCCAATTGAACTTCGCCCAGATTGAACCTGTAACCGTCGCCAAAATGCAGAACATTGTTCCCAAGCCAGCTGCTGACACGGAGCGGAGATCGTAATCAAGATTTTTTGTCATGAGAAAACGAATTCCGTAGATCGTCGAAGCAATAAATGCAACCACCGTTGTCCACGCCATCGGAACATGAAAAAAAATAATGCGCGCTTTCTCTTCCAGCCCGGGAATAATCGGAAGCTCGTACCATTTCTGGGGTGCAGCTACCATTGGAAAAAGGATCCCGGCGCTAATCACAAGAGTCAGCCACACGACAAGACCAATTTTTGCTGTTGCGCTTTTCATTGAGATGTTAATCCTTCCATACAAAACTAAACAACAGTATAGAAACCGTTATGACGACCACAGTGTATGAAACGAGAATCTGAAACTCGCCGAACGCTTCTGAAAATGCCGCTCCTTCCGTTGAAAGCCGGGTTGCGTTCATCACTGTCAACAATAGTGGCAACATAATAGGAAACGACAATACGGGGTAGAGCGTTCCCTTGGTGTTCGCTTTCGCAATAATTGCCGCAATAATTGTTGAAGAACTCGCCAGACTGCAGCTTCCCAAAAAAATCGTCACCCAAAAAATTGACGGCGTGAGAATCACAAACCGGCTGACCATTAACAAATACAGCACAGCAATCAACACGTTGAGCGAAAGAATAAGCACAAAGTTAAATAACAGCTTACCCAGCAGTACAGAAGTCGGACGGGACAGCAATTGCAGCGTCACCACCGTTCCGCGTTCTTCTTCGCTGACAAACGTGCGCGACAATCCTGACATGCCGGAAAAGAAAATAATGACCCACAGAATTCCTGACAACACATCTGTGCCGACAACTTCGTTGCCGACCGAAAAGAGCACAAGAGCAAGCGCAGTAACAACAAACATGAGAAGCGCATTCATAGCATAGCGCGTCCTCAATTCGGAGTGCGAATCCTTGAAAAAAATATGAATCGCCGGCGCTGAAAAGTCTTTCATAACACACAAAAGATACCATTTTTGAGAAGGAGATTCAAGATGAAGACTTTGCCGGTCTTTGCTCGTCGAGATTCAATATTGAGTCGGCGTATTTCAGGTCGTCTTTCTCATTCGTTGCAATGATGAGAATTCCACGCTGACGCTGCTGCTCCATCACGAAGCGTACGGTCGCTATGCCTTCTTCATCAAGATTGGATGTCGGCTCGTCCATCACAAGAATTTCAGGGCGGTGAAGAAGCGCTGCAGCAAACTTCAGCCGCTGTTTCATACCGGAAGAATATGTTCGTACTTCATCATTGCGGCGTTCAAAAATATTGAACTGCCGAAGAAGCTCTTCAGCATCATGCACAATATTATTTTCCAGCCCGCGAATTTTTCCAAACAGCGTCAGATTTTCAATACCGGAAAATTCTTCATACATATTGAAGTGGGGCGAAATAAGACCGATATAACGAAAAAGAAGATCTGGAGCCACTTCCTTGCCCTCAACGTTCACGCGAACGGAGCCTCTGGTCGGAGAAAGCAGTCCACAAAGAATTTTTACCAATGTACTTTTACCAGAACCATTACGCCCCGCAATGACGAATGATTCCCCTTCGTGCAGTGAAAAGGAAATCGCGTCGAAAATGACGCGGCGATTGAATTCTTTCTTCAGAGATTCGGCAGAAAACGTCACGTGTTTCATTGAAGAACTGCAAACTTTCCTTTCTGTTGACTATTTCCATTCGAAATAACGTAGAAGTAAATGCCGCTGGCAATACGATGCCCTTTGCTGTCGAGTCCGTTCCACGAAATACACCGTTTACCGGCAAACGTTATAACAGGTGATTGAATGTCACTGACAAGGCTGAAGCTCGACGTAAAAATGTAAATGTGCGGGTTAGCTGACGGATCTTCACTAATCGGAAACAACAATACGCTCTTCGCAGGATCGAATGGATTCGGAAACGGCTCCTCTGCTGATGCGGCCAGCTCTCCTATGGACGTCGATGATGTCACTTTCCAGTTCGCTGCATCCGGAACAGAAAATAAATACACAATGCTGTTCCCTTGCTGAGATTGAGATGCAGTGAGAGAAAATCCAAACGTGTTGTGCGCAGCAGAACGCGCATCACCGGTATTCACGTTTGAGACAATGAAGAAAGTGGAATCGGTATTCAGCGTTGCAAGAAAATAGTGTGAAACATAACTTTGACTCGCTCCCGCGAAAGTATAGCTGCCGCCGGCAACCGGTTGTGAGTCTGCAATGTGCAACGGGGGAAAAAGTTTTCCATCCGGATAATATTTCACCGTGTCAGCATGAGTGCCTGTGTTGAAATTCCAAAGTGAAAACTGCACAAACTCGCGCTCAATACCGCTGTTGCTCGTTGTGATTGCTTCTTCGAGCGCAGGCCAGGGCCGCATTGATGTAATGTCATTCCACCATGTCCGCATTATTTGAGTTCCAAACCGCCGCATCAGAAACACTCCCCAGATTGCACGTTCATATCCGGGAGCCTGATCGCTGTATGACAAATACAACGGTGACGACTCAATGTAATTGAAATACGGTCTGATATCGAAAACATAATCCTTCACAGCCGGAAACACTCGCGACTCCATTGATTCGGCTGTCATTTCATAGTATTGAAAATCGTCCAACCATACACCAGCACCGCCCACCTGAATTGCATGAAAAAACTCATGCGCTGCAGTGACTTCAATTGCTGCAACGCCCATTGTTCGAAATCCCTTCCCAAAATCATTATCAATAACAATCCAAGTCGGATAACGAGGATTCGGAGCTGTAGGATTGACTGCCGTATTTGTATCCCAATCTGTATAGCCGAAACTGTTGACGCCTAGATCCTGAATGTAAACATCGAATTCATTTCCGCCGTCAACTCCATTATCCGATGGTGGAGCAGGAAAATTGAATTCTCCGATTTCTGTATTCCACACTGAATCAAAGATCGCGGCAACAGTATCCACATACTGTTGCGTAGAATTCGCGATTCGATTTCCATTTTGATCTACCATCGCTGGTAAATTAGCGCTTGCCGTACTTGTATCAAAATGGATTCGAAATTTTCCACCGGGAGAAACAATGCTCGTTTCGAGTACGGGCCGGCCGCCGATCATGACACGCTCCAATTTAGTACCGTGCGAAGGATGAATTCGTAAATTGACAAACATCGGCGTGAGACATTTTCCTGAATACGAAGTATCAATAACGCCGGCACTTGCAATGAAATGCAGCATGACAACCAACAGAAATAATTCTGCACTTCTTTTCGCGAACCCATGTTTTTGCCGAATCACCACAATTATTTCCCCCGCACAAAATAAACTGTCACAACATCCTGGTCTGGATTTGTGTACGCAATATCGTAGATTCCGTCGCCATTGAAATCGCCGAAACGAAACACCGAAGCCGGCGGGAGATCCAGCAAAAATTTTGGCGGATAAAATGTCCCATTGCCTTTGCCCTTGAGAAAAAGCAATTCAGAAGTCTTTCCGTCCTGCACAACAATATCGTTAATGCCATCACGATCAAAATCAACGATTTGGATTTGATCCGGCTGTGAAATAAAGATATTACTCATAACGAGAGAAAAATCTCCGAACTGGCCGCCGCCTTTCCCAAGAGCCAGACGAATAAGGTTTGACGGAGCAGAATAAAGAATACAATCCTGAATGCCGTCTCCGTTCACATCGTCAAACGCAATGTAGCAGCGCTTCATTACAGAATCCGGAAAAACGTACGAAAGCGTCTTGCCCTTATATTCTCCGGCCGAGTCGCTAAAAGTAATTCCTAAGTTGTACTTCCCCGTGCCCGTTTCGTAATAAACATACGCAAGATCAGGCCTGCCATCGTCATTATAATCGTTCACCGAACCGGCAAGTAATCGCGAGGGAATAATTGGTTTGAAACTGCGTTCAATAAAACGTGTGCCAGAGACCTGCCGAAAGTATGAAAGAGAATTCTGCCCGGCACTTGAATAAACATAAAACTCAATCGCTTTATCCTGCAAAGATGCATCCGGTAAAAATACGCGGGGATTCTCTGCCGTCGGAATACTATAAGTGAACGAAGAATATTCTTGTCCGAATGACTCTGCGAGTTGGGAAGCCGTGCCGCCTTTTTGTTCAACCGTCAACACAGAAACTTTTGCCGCCGTCTCGTGGCTGATAAGAAACGTAACCGTCGAATCATTTCTCGAATAAACGCGCAGAGCGGAAGGAGACTCCACTGTCGGAAAAGCCGCCTGGCTTTTGAAGTGATTGTACCCCGGCGTGTTGTAAAAGATCGAGATCGTCGAGGAAAGAGTATTCACAACGGCAATATCATCGCGGCCGTCGTGATCAAAATCGCCGACCGTGAGACCGCTTGGTTTTTTCCCGGCAGCTAATGATACTTCACCTGTCGCAGCATGAAATGGAGTTGAACGATGAACATTCCAATAGAGTGCAATTCTCTTCGATTCTTGTTCAACAACGGCAAGATCATTCCACCCGTTGCCGTCGAAATCGCCAGAAAGAAGCGCCGCGTAATTGGAAGGACACCCAAAAACGATTTCGTCTTTAAAATTTCCATCGCCGGAATTAACAAACACACCGAACGTTCCATTGCGTTGGTCGCCGACGACGATGTCGCCGGTTATTTTTGACTGAATTGGCAATAGAAAAAATTTATTTGGAGTGCCGGAATATTCAAGCGTCTGATAGTGCATAAAATTTACCATGCCGTCGCCGCGATACAACTCGATTAAATTCTTTTGCGGAAATGCAACTCCAAAATCGGTAATGTAATCCCCGTTGAAATCGCCGAAAAACATTGACACTGAATCCGGACCGAACGAAAATACATTCTGCTGCGAAAATTCCATATTCCCCATTCCAAAATAGAATAAATAGTCGTTCGTAAGCCAATTATGAATCACAAGATCAGGAAATTCATCGTCATTCAGTTTCACGACTGCTGCGTCGGCGATCGGGATATCAGGAAAAATATTCTGTGCCTCGGCAAAGCTGCCTCTGCCATCGCCGCGCAACACTGAAATTCCTGATGAAAGCTTTCCGTACACTAATATGTCGGGATTTTTATCGTCGTCAATGTCTGCAATAATCGCCCGCTCCGGATAGAAATTCACTTTGTATGTCGTCGGAACAAATACTGAATCCTTTACCGAACTGATAAAGATTTGAATTTCATTTGACTCGCGATGAACCACCACGACGTCATCAACGCCGTCGTGGTTCAAATCTCCAACGGCTAAAAAAGTCGCACCGGAAGTGTATCCAATTTCACGCCGACCCGAGAACGTGCCGTCGCCATTATTTGTCACCACGACAAGCGATGAATGCATCTGATCAAAATAAATTATGCCGGGAAGAAGAGATGAGGAGCTAAATCTTCCAACAAGAGGAAGCGACGGGAAATCGGGGATATCGGTAAAACTCACAGTGCCAAGCGTTCCGCCGAACATTGACTGGCCGACTGCACTGGTGTCACGAAGGAGCAAAAGAAAAAAAACGCCCGCAAAAGTTGAGCGTTTAAGAGATGCGAGAAACACCGGCAGTGTTTCCCGCGGCCATGTGAAGATGGAGAACTCAGGAGCGGGAAGTTCGTTTGCGCCGCTGCAAACGTTCTTCCCGGCGTTGAAGCGCTTCTTCATAACGTCGAAATTCTTCCTCATGTTCCGGTTCAACCGGCAAAGAAGTTACAGGATTACCATCGTCATCGATAGAAACAAACGTGAGATACGCCGAATTTGCGTGCTTCACAGTTCCAGTCAATAAATTTTCTGAGAACACTTTCACCCCAACTTCCATCGACGTTCGAAAAACGCGATTCACCGAAGCTTTAAGAATCACTACTTCCCCCGCGCGGATCGGGTGAAGGAAAGTTAATTCGTCAACAGAAGCGGTAACACACACACGCCTCGAATGACGTGACGACGCAATTGCCGCAGCCAGATCGATCCAATGCATCAATTGACCGCCCAGCAAGTTCCCCAAACGATTCGTGTCGTTCGGTAGAACAAGCTGCGTCATGTCCACTTGTGAATCTTTCACCTTTGGCACATCACCTCAATCACTGCTGTTTGTTGAACCGGTGGATGCACCGCCTGCCGCCGATTTTTTCGACACCGCTTCTTGGATTTCACTTTGTAATTCTTTTACATCGGGGAGAAGATTGCTGTCAGGATATTTTGCCATAAAAGTGCTGATTGCATCTAACGATTCGGCGTAGTGCTTACGCTGGAACAGCGCCCGCGCTTTTCCAAAGAGTGCATCGTCAGCGTATTGCGAGTCATGATAATGTTCCAGCACATAATCGAAATACACAATTGCCGCTTTGTAATACTCAAGCCGGTAATAGAGCATGCCGTCGTTATATTGTTTCTTTGCAAGCTTATCGTTCAACTCGGCAATTTTGGCTTCAGCATCTTTCGCCAGCGAGTCCGTTGGCGAATATTCGATGAACGTTTGAAAATCGTCAATCGCTTCACGAGTATATTTCTGATCGAGCTGCGACCGCGGTGACAAATTGTAATACGACATCGCACGCATATACTGTGCTTTCGAAACCAGCTGGCTTGACGACATTGTCCGAATCAACAAATCAAATTCTGCTGCAGCAAGAATATATTCGCCACGCTCGTACCGGCATTCTCCAAGATAAAACTGCGCCTTATCCGCAACAGTGCTTCCCGGAAATTGCACAGTGATGATTTTGAAATCCTCAATCGCGTCGAGATAATCCCCATTATTGAATTTCTCCATTGCAACCGCGTAGCGCTGTTCCGGCGTGAGCGCTTCTATTTCTTTCGTTGATGAACAGCCTGCAAGAAGAACTGCTGCCAGTGCACCGCAAAACAAAAAAATCAATGTATGTTTCAATGAATCGGATCCTTTGATTGTACAAATGTCAATGTCATATTAGAAAGCGATTGCACGCGGTGGACAATTCCAGAAAACGTCGTGCTGTCTGTTGCTACCGATGGCTGCATCGACACATTCAGCGGTATACATTCAAGCGATTGAATCCGTGCCGTGCTGTCGCTTTTCTCAAATTGAATGCGCACAGCAACGCTGTGCTGAGTCCAGTAATGCTGCGGCTGAACAAAAACAAAATTGCCCAATGAATAAACAATATAGCTTGCTCCTTGCCGAACAATACCGTAAGGAACATGCGGGTGATGTCCCAGAAATAATTGGACACCCTGCTGAACGCATTCTGCCGCAAATTGTTTCGTTCTTAATGTCGGACGTTCCGCATATTCATCACCGCCGTGGTAACTAACAATGATCATATCAACGGAAGATTTAACATGACGGATTGCCGGAAACAATTTTGCGGTATCCGCAACTGCAACATTATGCTGCCAGCCATATGCAAAATTCATCAAATCGGTCACCGCAAATAACGCAAAGCGAATTCCTTTTTTCACAAACACTGAAGGCGCATATAAAAGCGAATCCGACTTGCTTGTTCCAACATGGGCAATATTCACAGAATCCAAGTTATCAATAGTTTCATATAATGCCTTAACGCCATAATCGAATGCGTGGTTGTTCGCAGTTGAAACATGGGTGATGCCAAAATGTGAGAGTGACAATGCGCCGCCCGGGGGTCCGGTAAAAATCAAGTTGAATTTTGGATTTTGCGTTTCACCATGCTGATCGGACAATGGACATTCAAGGTTCGCAAAAACAATATCCGCGGAGTCGGTCAGCCATTTAATATTTCTAAACGGGAAATCAATATCGCCATGCAAAATCTTCTGTCCAACGATTCTTCCGAGATTGATATCGCCGAATGCAAGCATTGTCACCGTTTTGGACGCTTCTAATTTTTTCAGGTTTATCTTTTCATCAAAAATTCTGTGCTTTTGAAATTCTATCGAAGCCCAGAACGAAATGGCATAACAACTTGCTGCAATGAGTGCAATACCGGCATGTTTGCCCCGCATCATTCACGCTCAACCACGAATTGTAAAGAACAAGTACACAGCAATTCCTGCTGCTGCAACAACAACCATCGGTTCAATTATTCTTTCCATAAAAGGTGCTTCAGGAACAATTCCTTTCGCTATTGCGCTGCTTGAAGATTCCAGCAGATTGATCTGAGCAATCCGAATCGTATCTGCAAAACTTCGCTCAACGGTACCCGCCCACATCACCTGACGGCTGTGTGCATTCACAATTGTTCCGCGCATTTGCAATGACACCTTTCTCATCGCTTTGCGTGTACCCAGAAATGATTCGCTGAATGGATTTTCATAGCGCACGTCAACACGCGAAACCGTCAATGATATCATCGCTTCAACATTCGCTTCCTGAAGAAAAACAGCCTGAAAGTGTTTCTTCAACGATTCAAGAATTACAAATTGAAAGAAAGAGCGCGTCGTTGAATCTGCGTCAACTACTACTGCGATTGCCGACGATGGCGCCGGCGGCACCATTGCCGCAATACTGTCAACTGCTTCGGCACACAGCCTTGAAAAAATATCACCATTGGTCGGAGTATGTTCATCACTTTCAGCGAAGGACGATGCAGACCAAACAGCAATCGCGCAAAAGAATACACAGTATCTTGCTCTGACAAAATTCATCAGGCATAAATTCCGCGCAACTTCAATGTTCTTGCCACTTTATCTATCGCAATGATGTACGCGCCAATTCGCAAAGAGACTTTATAATGTTCTGCCGTTGAATACACCGCTTCGAATGCATTTTTCATCATTCGCTCAAGGCGGCGGTTGACGCGCTCAATTGACCAGAAATATCCGACGCGATCCTGTACCCATTCAAAGTACGACACTGTAACACCGCCGGCATTCGCAAGAATATCCGGGATAACAACGATTCCCTTATCTCTGAGAATCGGGTCTGCTTTTGCCATCGTCGGGCCATTGGCGCCCTCACAAATAATTTTTGCTTTGATCTTGCCCGCATTTTTCGGCGTGATCTGATCTTCTTTCGCCGCCGGCACAAGCACATCGCACTCGAGCTCAAGAAGCTCTGCCTGCGTAATTTTTTCTGCGCCGGGAAAACCGTTCAACACTTTATGCTTGCGAACCCACTCAATAGCCTTCTCAACATCAAGACCTTTTTTGTTATAGTAGCCGCCGGTAACATCTCCGATTCCGATCACATTGCATCCTTGCTGCTGCACAAGCTGCGCCGAAATAGAACCGACATTGCCAAATCCTTGCACGACAACAGAAGTTTCTTTCGGCTTCATTCCCAACTTTTCCATTGCGCCAAGCGTTACGATCATCACGCCGCGGCCCGTCGCTTCTCGTCGTCCGACGGAACCGCCAATGATGAGCGGCTTGCCAGTCACAACCGCAGTGGCTGTGCGTTTCATGTGCATACTGTATGTATCCATAATCCACGCCATGACTTGCTCATTCGTTCCCATATCGGGCGCCGGAATATCCCGGTCTTCTCCAAAAATATCGAGCATGTTCGCTGTATAGCGCCGGGTAATTTTTTCAAGTTCGACCGGCGTGAGTTTTGATGGATCGCATCGGACGCCACCCTTTGCACCGCCGAATGGAATATTGACGACAGCGCACTTCCACGTCATCCATGCGGCGAGCGCTTTGATTTCATCCAGATTGACATCCGGCGCAAAACGCAATCCGCCTTTTGACGGTCCAAGAATATCATTATGAATGACGCGGTACCCTTCAAATATTTCCACTTCTCCATTATCCATTTGAATGGGAATAGAAACGATGACTTGCTTTACCGGAGTTTTAAGATATTCGTACACGCCGCGCTCCAAGCCGAGCATTTCGGCAGCAACATCGAATCGTTCCATCATTGATTCAAACGGATTTTCTTTGTCTTTGATCGGTGCCGGTTCTTGATAACTTAACGTATCATTAACATTGACTTGGTGATCCATACAATTACATTCCTTCCGTTGCCATATGTTCCAGGCGTTCAATTCGTTCTTCAATTGGCGGATGCGTGGAGAATAATTTCATGAAACTCCTGCCCCGCAGTGGATTAACGATAAACAGATGTGACGTCGCAGGTTGTGCACTCTGCAACGGAAGTGTTTCGTTGCCGCGCTCCAATTTGCGAAGAGCACTGGCAAGTTCTAATGGTTTGTGAGAAATTTTTGCTCCGCCTTCATCAGCAGCAAATTCGCGTGAGCGGGAAACAGCAAGTTGAATCAATACAGCGGCGAGCGGTGCGAGGATAAGAAGCGCTAATTGAGCGAACCCGTTGCCGGAATCACGGTCACTGCGCCTGCCGCCGCCAAACATCATTGCCCAGCCAGCCATGCGCGCAAGGAAAGTAATCGTGCCCGCCATGGTCGCAACGATAGTGCCGGTAAGAATATCGCGATGTTTCACATGAGTAAGTTCATGAGCGATGACGCCTTCTAATTCGTCATCGCTTAACAAACGTAAAATTCCCTCAGTTGCGGCAACAGCAGCATGGGCAGGATTTCTTCCTGTCGCAAAAGCATTTGGCGTTTCATCCGGAATGATATACACTTTCGGCATAGGAAGTTGTGCTTCCGTAGAAAGCTTTCGGATAATCCGAAATAATTTTGGTGATTCAGCCTCAGTTACTTCCTGCGCTTTGTACATCATCAACACCATCTTATCGGAAAACCAGTACATCCCGAAATTCATCGCCAGCGAAAAGAGAAATGCCATCACCAAACCCTGTTCTCCGCCGAACGCATCGCCGATGAGCAGCAGAACAACCATCATCAGCGTCATGAGAAAAACAGTCTTCATGGTATTCATTCTCTCAACTCCTTTAAGATTTCATACAAATTAGGCAAAATTTGTTCGATTTTCAAGGATGATTTGAAACTAGCAGGCGCTGTAACGAAATCACTGAGAGAAGAACAAATCTTTCGGAAGAAAAATTTCGGGGATGGCAATCAACGAACGCGATTTTGCTTCATCGCTTTCTGTAATTGTTCAATGGTAAAATCGGGTTCATCATCTACAAAATGACGGGAGAAGCGGCGCGCGCGGCGGATTTCTTCTTCATCTATTTCTGCAATAATCAAATCTTCGTCAAACAATTTTGCCGACACGGCAACATCGCCCGACGGCGCAATAATTTCCGATCCTCCCCAAAAGTTTACGCCATCCTCGATGCCGACCCGGTTCGAGAACACAAGATATGAACCAAGCAACCGCGCATACGTCTTGTGGTGCTCGGTATTCACAACAGCGTTGGAGAGTTTTTCATGCGACCCTGACAATCGCGTGGGACTTGCGGCAAGCGCAATGATAACGGCAGCGCCGGCATGTGCATGAATGTACGGAAGAGAAAGGTGCCACAAATCTTCACAGATGAGAATGCCGAGCTTCCCGTGTTTGGAGGGAAAAGGAACAACCGATTTACCTTGATTGAAATAGCGCATTTCTTCAAACATGCCGTAGGTCGGCGGGTACACTTTTCGGTGGCCTGAAAAAATCTTGCCGCCCTCAAAAACAAAAGCGGAATTGTAGAGACCAAAATTTTCTGCTTCCTCTACGCCGCCGGCAATAATCGTAATCGTCCGGCTTAATCGTATCAACTCCGCGAGCTCAGATTTCGGAGAAGCGATATTGACGGCAACATCCCAATTCAAATCACGAACGGAATAACCGCACAGGCTTAATTCCGGGAATACAATAACCTGTGCCTTGTGCCTGATCGCCTTCTTGACAAAGGCAACGTGGCGTTTCACATTTGCGGAAAGATTTCCGACCGCGGCATCAACTTGAGCAACAGCAATTCGAAATTTCATTGGAAAATACTTTGTCGAAAAAGTTTACGAGATAACGACATCGTCGGAAAGTTCATTTGCATTGCCGCCGCGTGCGGGAAATTCTTTCTGCAGCACGGCGCCGATTTCCTGCACCATCATGCAAATACCATGACAAAATTTTCCGTCTTTGAAATGCCCGCTCATCGTATCGGCAAGAGATTCCCAGAATTTATCCGGCACTTTTTTATGAATTCCTTCATCGCCGACAATATGGAACGCCCGGTCTGCAACGCAGAGAAATAACAGCACACCGGTTTTGTCTTTGGTCTTATTCATTCCAAGATGATGAAATTCTCTCAGAGCCAGGTCAGAGATTGAAAACTTCCTTTCACGCCATCCGCGCCTGCGCCGGATACTGACGCGAATTTCGCCCGAAGTTTTTTCTTCAACTTCAGCAATGGTATGCGCAATGGTGTGCAATTCTTCTTCGGTGAGCAGTGGTGGAGATGAAATACGCATGATACTTCTCCTCAGCCTGAAATGTCAATCATTTTGATGTTCTTGATATATTGAACTGTCTTATCTTCTTTCAACGCTTTGAGCTTGTTGATTTTCAAGTGCATGCGCTCAACATGTTCGTTGATGATTTTCAGATACATGCTGACGTCGTCTGCAATGGAACTCTGCATCAATGCGTGCACGTTGTTTTTCATCGCTTCAAGCGGCGCAAAAAGGTCCTGACTGATTCCCAGCACAAGCTCCTGGATTGCTTCCACACGCTTGCCGCTGATCTCCAATTCGGAAAGCTCACCGCGCAGCCTCACGCGTTCAACAACGCTCATAATTGTTCTTGGAAGCACCGGCGTCGAGATTTCTTCTTTTACAAGAAAATCTTCAACGCCAAGCTTCATTGTTTCAACCGCAAGATTGAAATCGCGGTTGATCGTTATGAAAACGACAGGAATGCTGATGCCGTGTTCAATCAATCCGCGTGTTACTTCTACGCCATTCATTCCCGGCAAATAATAATCCATGAGAATGATGTCGAAGTCGGTATTCGACTGAACTTCCTTCAACCCTTCTTCACCGCTTCGCTTCCACGTCAGCCGAAAACTGTGCTCAGGATGATTGCCGAGGTAATGGCCCACCAGCTTCCCGAAATCTTCGTTATCTTCTATGAGCAATATTTTAATTGAGTTATCCAAAACAGCCGCTCACATCATGACGGTAACAATGCGATGGTGCTCCAATATTCATAGACCGAAGTCACAATCGCAAAGAAGTCGCCGAAAACAATCGATTTGCTCATAAAGGTATTGGCGCCGAGTTGATATGCGTTGCGCACATCTTCCATTCTGTCCGAACTGCTGAGTACAATAACCGGGATTTGACGAAAGCGTTCGGACTGTTTTAAAAATTTCAAAATATCTTTCCCATCCCGCCCCGGCAAATTTAGATCTAGAAAAATCAGATCCGGATACGTCAAATCTTTCCACGAAGTAAATGCATTCATTGCTCCTTCTCCGTCGCGAAAGTAGGAAAGAGTAATGGACGGATCGGCTTTTTCAAACGCACGGCTAAGAATTTGAATGTGATCGCTGTTATCATCAATAAAAAGAATTGATAATTTTTTGTGTTCCATTTTCACTTTCTATTTCGGAAGTGAGAAATAAAATGTTGTCCCCTTGCCTATTTCAGAATCCAGCCAAATCTGCCCTTGGTAAAGTTCTATGATTTTTTTCACAATTGCCAAACCGGCACCGGTTCCTTCATACTCATCTTTCAAATGAAGCCGTTGAAAGATAACGAATATCTTGTCAAAAAACCGTCTCTCAATCCCGACGCCATTATCCTCAATACTGCATAAAATCCTCCGCTCATCTTCCTCAATCGAAATTGTTACCTTCGGATTGGATTTTTCATTGAACTTGATGGCATTCGAAAGCAAATTTCTGAAGACAAGTTTCATTTGCGTTGGATTACAGCGATATTCGGGATAATGCTCGGGCGGAATGATCGTCACCTTTTTTTCCTGAATCGAAAATTTCAAATCTTCTAACGCCTCAGAGATGATCGTTTTCAACGACACCATTTCCATCGTTTCGGCTAAACGGGACACGCGGGAAAGTTGCAGCAATTCATTGATGAGTTCTTTCATGCGTACGCACGATTGCACAATGGACTGCAAATAGGTTGTTGCCTGATCGCTCCGGCCCTGAAAATATTCATTGAGAAGAATTTTGCTGTACCCTTCAACGGTAATCAGCGGCTCTTTCAAATCGTGCGAGACAACGTAGGTGAAATCATCGAGTTCGCGATTACGATTCTGAATCTGAATGGATTTCTTCACTGTCTCGTCATATAATTCCGCCTTCTCGAGCGCAATCGCACCAAGGTTCGCAAAGCTTTCAAGCAGCCGCATGTGCGTCTGGTTGTATAACGACGGCGCATAGCTCTGAATTGACAGTATGCCGATGATTTTTTCTTTGGAAAGCATCGGCACATAAATAAGTGAGAACATTCGCTCAGATTCTTCCCGCATTGCGCCGCCGGGAACAACGTTGCTCGCTTCCGGCAAAAGCTCTATCACAGACTCGTGCTTCTCAAGCACTTTAGCAATGCTCGAATGCGCTTCAACATGCTTTTTGATTGATGAAGGCTGAACGCGGCGGAATTCCGTGTTGACAATTTCATAACCCGCCACCGATGTGGTCACCCGCGATTCTTCGCTGTACAGATCAATGCTAAACGCATCGAAGAGAAGCACCTCACGTAAATGCTGCAAGAGCGTTTCGCAAATTTCTTCCGGATTTAATTTTGCAGTCAAATCGCGGCTTACTTCATACAGCACGCGCAACCGTTCCAACTGAACTTTATTTTCTTCTTCCAATTGTTTTCGGCTTGAAATGTCACGCGCCATGTTCATCATTGCGACCGGGTGGCCGAGAGCGTTGAACAAAAGCGTTGTGTTCATGCTCACCGCAATGACTTTGCCATTCTTGTTCTTCCAATGAATATCAAAATCAAGAAGGTATTTTTTCTTGCGCAATTCGGAGAGCCACAGCAAATAGCGCGACATGTCTTCTTCAAGGAGCCACTGATAAGGAAATCCTTGCCCGATTGCCTCCGATTTTTTTAATCCGGTCAAATGCTCAAACTCGCTGTTTACCTGAAGCACTTTGCCTTCAAGGTCGGTGACAACAAGTGCATCGCCAACGGTAAGAATGCCGTCAATGACCGTTCGAAACATTTGTTCCGATTGCTGTATTTCGTTTTCAATGCTCTTTCGGCGTGTAATGTCACGATGAATGCCAAGAGCGGCTCTTCGCCCTTCAAACTGAACTAAGTTCACCATGACTTCGACATCGAACTTTTCTCCGTTTTGCCGCACGCCTTTATATTCATATCTCGTCGGAACTGATCTTCCTTCAGCGCGGGCGCGGCTCCGTTTTGCAACACGATCACGGTCTTCCTCTGCAATGGTGAGCAAGATGGATTTACCCACCAAATCATTTGTATCTGTATATCCGTGCATTTTTGCAAACGTAGGATTGACATACACAAATTTTAAATCGCGAACAATCGCCATACCGTCGCTCAGATTTTCAATAAGCGAGCGATAGCTTTCAAGATTCTCTAATGAATGCTTCTGACAGTCCTCAATCTTAAACAGCATTCCCATACGATACACTAATGCCTGTGAAAGCAGTTCAAGCCCTTCTTCTTTCAGCCGCGCTGCCGGCGTAATAAATTCGAGTACACCGACCGTTTGTTTATGTGTGATGACGGGAATTTGAACGAGTGAGCGATGAGAAAAACGAATCGGCAGACCGTTTGCCTTACTTGCGGGAGCGATAGAAGTTTTTTGTTTTGCTATGACATGCTTCAAGCGAGAATCTGTCCGGGCATTCTTCGCAATTTTCGCTATGGCTGTGTCGGAATAACCTGAGTTTCCGAGAAGCGATGCTTCATCCCCATGCACGCGATACAGCGTCAGCACCTCAACGCCGAGCAAGCGTTGAAATTGCGGCAAATATTTCTTCACAGATTTTGCCAATGCATCTTCTCCCCCAACGCCCGATAAATAAAAATCATTCAAGAACGAGAATGTTCGGTCAAGCTTCCCTAATTTTTTCAGCGCTTCAGGCACGCTACCGGAGTTATGTGTGTTCTTTTGTTTCATGAATAGCGTTGACGCTCTCTCGAAGTTATGACAATGTCCTTCCGGCTAATTCGGCGACAGAGTGGAGCTTTCTCATCAAGCGGAGAAAGGTTTCAGGTTTCAACGACTGAAATCCATCCGATAATGCTTCTTCAGGATGCGAATGAATTTCCAACATCAATCCATCTGCGCCCGCAACAATTGCCGCCTGAGCCAGCGGCGAAACCAAATCCCATGCACCGGTGCCATGGCTTGGATCAACGATAATCGGCAAGTGAGAGAGTTTTTTTACAAGCGGCACGGCATTGAGATCAAGTGTGTTGCGCGTGTATGTTTCAAACGTGCGGATGCCGCGCTCGCACAGAATAACGTTATAGTTTCCTTTTGAAAGAATGTATTCCGCCGCCATGAGAAGTTCTTCGATAGTCGCCGCAAAGGAACGCTTCAGCAGCACAGGTTTGCCAAGTTCACCGACCTTCTCAAGCAATGAAAAATTGTACATATTGCGCGCGCCAATTTGAAGAATATCGGAATGTTCGGCAACAAGCGGAAGCGTCTCGACATCTTTCACCTCTGTAACTACACTCAGTCCCGTCCGTTCTGCAGCCTCTTTAAGATATTCAAGTCCCTCAAGCTTCAATCCCTGAAATGCATACGGCGATGTGCGCGGCTTAAACGCGCCTCCGCGCAGAAATTTTGCCCCGGTACTTTTTACAAGGTCGGCGATTTCAAGAATTTGCCCCCGGCTTTCAACCGAACACGGACCGGCAATAATGCCGATTTCTTTTCCGCCAAAACTTCCGGTACCGACGGTAATAACAGTTTGTTCCGGCTTGAAATCTCTGCCGACAAGTTTGAATGGCTTGGAAACTGAAACGACATCGACAACGCCGGGCAGGGTAAGAAAAATTTCAGGATCAACTTTTGCTTTGTTGCCTGTGATTCCAATTGCAACGCGTTGAACGCCGGGAATTTCATGCGGTGTAAAACCAAAAGAAGAAATTCTTGCTTTAACGGTATCAATTTCTTTACGCGAGGCGTCAAGCCTCATCACTACTAACATTCGCTTCTGAGATTATGATGAAGATAAGAAAAAATTACCAGCCGCCGCTTGCGCCGCCGCCGCCGAACGATCCGCCGCCGCCGGAAAAACCGCCAAATCCTCCGCCGCCTCCAAAGCCGCCTCCGCTACCGCCGAAGAAACCGCCGCCGCCCCATCCTCCCCAATATGATGATGAACGGTAACCGCGCGATGAAATTCCGTACCGGCGCCCTCCGGTGAACAAACTGGAAAAAAGAGAAAAGAAAATTCCGAACGCAAGCAGGATCGCGCCCCATGAAACAACGTTGTTCGAGCGATGAGAAGCTTTATATTCTCCTTTCGTCGCTTGCATAATGGCGGTAATGCCGCTTTGAATACCGCCGAAAAAATCTCCTTGCTGAAAATGCGGACGAATTTCATGGCGAATGATTTGGTCGCACAATGCATCCGGCAGCACGCCTTCCAAGCCATAGCCGACTTCAATCGTCATTTTCTTATCGTCTTTGGCGATGAGAAGAAGCGCACCGTTGTCTTTTCCCTTCGCACCGATCTTGTTTTGCTCTGCAACTTTAATCCCGAAATCACGAATGTCGTTTTCACCAATCGTCGGTATCATAAGAACAACAACCTGATTGGAGGTAGAATCTTCAAATGTTTTCAACTGCGATTCTAACGCCTGCCATTCGCTGTACGAAAGCGTGTTCGTGAAATCCGTGACGCGCTCGTGAATCTGCGGCACTGCCACGTCTTGTGCC
>JAJYOI010000049.1 GCA_021796275.1 Bacteroidota bacterium | reverse complement strand
CTCGAACAGACCGGCGCGATCACACAACGCGACCTCGTCGTCAATCAGGTGCTCGATGATATGGATTTGGAACAGGAACGCGGCATCACGATAAAGCTGCACGCCATCCAGATGCAATATGACGCAAAAAGCGGGCAAACGTACACGCTCAATCTTATTGATACGCCCGGGCACGTTGATTTTACGTATGAAGTTTCCCGCTCTCTCGCGGCGTGCGAAGGCGCCATTCTTGTCGTTGATGCTTCGCAGGGCGTTGAAGCGCAGACTATCAGCAACTTGTATCTTGCAATTGATGCGGGGCTGGAAATCATTCCGGTCATCAACAAGATTGACCTTCCTTCCGCCAAAACGATGATCGAAACGGTGAAGAATGAAATTATTTCCCTTCTCGGCTGTAAAGAAGAAGAAATTATTCTCGCCAGCGCAAAAGCGAACATCGGCATTGAAGAAATTCTCGAAGCAATCGTCAACCGCATTCCGCCGCCGAAAGGCGATCCCGCATCGCCGCTCCGCGTGTTGATTTTCGATTCTCTCTTCGACCCGTACCGCGGTTCTATTGCGTACATCCGCGTCGTTGACGGAACGCTGCGCGAAAAAGACAAGCTGAAATTTTTTTACACCGGTAACACGGCGGAAGCGGAAGAGGTCGGCATTCTGGAAATGAAACGCAAACGCACCGGCACACTTTCCGCCGGCGACGTCGGTTATCTCATCGCGGGAATGAAAGATGTCCACGAAACAAAAGTCGGCGACACTGTGACGACAGTGCATGACGGTGCAAGTGAACCGCTCCCCGGCTACAAAATTGTGAAGCCGATGGTTTTCAGCGGATTATATCCGACAAACAGCGACGATTTTGCGGAACTGCGCGATTCGCTCGAAAAACTCCGCCTTAACGATGCGTCGCTCATCTTCGAGCCGGAAACTTCCACTGCACTCGGCTTCGGATTCCGCTGCGGATTTCTCGGCTTGCTCCACATGGAAATTATTCAGGAACGACTGGAGCGCGAATACAACCAACGCCTCATTACCACCGTTCCGAACGTCGAATACCGCGTGACGAAGACAAACCACGACCTTGTCCCAGTGGATAATCCGTCAGAAATGCCGCCGATGGGCGAAATTGAAAAAGTCGAAGAGCCGTACATTAAAGCGCAGATCATCACACCGACGGAATACATCGGCAATATCATGAAGTTGTGCATGGAGCGGCGCGGCATTTACAAGAACACAAATTATCTCGACCCGACGCGCGCCGATCTTTCGTACGAATTTCCGCTGTCTGAGATCATTTTTGACTTTTACGACAAGCTGAAATCGCTGACGCGCGGCTACGCGTCGCTCGATTATGATTATCTCGATTACCGCGAATCGAATTTGGTGAAGCTCGATATTCTTCTGAACGGCGAGACCGTTGATGCGCTTTCCACCATCGTTCACCACGACAAAGCGTACGACATGGGAAGAAAGTTATGCAGCAAATTGAAAGAACTGATCCCTCGCCACATGTTTGAAGTGGCGATTCAGGCGGCAATCGGAAGTAAAGTGATCGCACGAACGTCAATTTCGGCGATGAGGAAAAACGTGCTGGCAAAATGCTACGGCGGCGACATCACGCGCAAGCGGAAATTGCTTGAGAAACAAAAGGAAGGCAAGAAGCGTATGAAACAAGTCGGCAGTGTTGAACTTCCGCAGGAAGCGTTCCTTGCCGTGCTTTCGATGACGGAATGACAGAAAAGGGATTGATGGATGAATGGAAAAATGGATTGATGATTTAACTCTCAATAATCCACTAATCCATCAATCCGTTTCACTTTTGTATTTTGATGACTTAATAGCAGGCTAAACATATTTTTTACCAACATACTGAGCTTACGAATCATGGCACAACATGAATTGAAAATGGCGACACAGAAAAAACCGGTACAACCGATCCCGTTCAAACAAAAAGCGAAAGACTTTTTCCGCGAGATGGGCATTGTGATCGTCGGCTTTTTGCTTCTCAATAATTTTGTTATCGCGTCGTTCATGGTGCCGACCGGCTCGATGGAAAACGAAGTGCTCACCGGCGACTTCCTGATGGTAAACAAATTTATTTACGGCGGATGTTCGCCGCGCAACATTCCGTTCACCGATGTCCGATTGCCGTGGTTTCGTCTGCCGGCATTCAAAAGCGTTCACCGCGGTGATGTCATCGTGTTCGTGTTTCCCGGTTACCGCGATGAAGTGCAATCCGAACAATTTCAATTTTATCTCAAACGGTGCATGGCTGTTGCGGGCGATACATTGCAGGTAATTAACCGTGTGGTGTATGTTAACGGCAAGCAGGCGCCGATTCCGCGCAATATGAAATTCAATTCCATGCGCATTGTTCCCGCCGGTGTTCCTGACGACAGAATTTTCCCGCCGGGCGCGCCGTTCAACGAAGACAATTACGGACCGGTTGTCATTCCGAAAAAAGGAATGACCATTGCACTGACACCGGAAAACTTTCAGCGCTGGGATATTTTCATTCAGCGCGAAGGACATAGACCGACGCTCGAAGCCAGCGGGCAAATTCTGATTGACGGAAAACCGGCAACAACGTACACTGTCGAACGGAATTATTTATTCGGCATGGGAGACAATCGTGACAACAGTCTCGACAGCCGCTACTGGGGTTTCATCCCCGCAGATAACGTGGTCGGCACGCCGATGTTCGTGTATTGGTCGTGGGATGAAGACACGCCCATTTATAATATTTTCGCGAAACTTGCCTCCGTCCGTTTGAACCGCATCGGGACGTTGATCAAATAAACGGCTGCACCGCGAATGTGGAAATGACCGGCGAGATGTTATCGGAGCCGCGCCGCAGGCGAGGCGGACACATTCTGCTTTATGCTCTCATCGGCGCGCTGGCATTGAAATTACTTTTTCTCGAAGCATTCCGCATTCCAAGCGCTTCGATGGAAAACACGCTTCTCGCAGGCGATTTTATTATTGTGAACAAACTTGTGTACGGCGTGCAAACGCCGAAATATTTGCCGTTCTCCAGAATTGAAATTCCGCATGTTCGCTTCCCGGCAATTGCACAACCGCACCGCGGCGATGTTATTGTGTTTGAATTTCCCGGCGAACGCGATGAAGTGAAAGCACAGCCGCAGGCAAATTATGTAAAACGCTGCATCGCTCTTCCGGGCGACACAGTGGAAATCCGGAACACAACGGTGTTCGTGAACCATCAATTATTTTCAACACCTTCAACAAGTATCACTGGTGAAACAAGCATGTTCGCTCCGAACGAACCGTACGATGGAATTTTTCCCGAAGGCTCATCGTTCAATCCGGATTATTACGGGCCGCTTGTCGTTCCGTACAAAGGAATGGTAATTTCTCTTTCCCCAAAAAATTACAAGCGATGGAAAATTTTTATCGAACGCGAACACCACACAATCTTCGAAAATAACAGCGGCGGCATTGTTCTTGACGGAACAAGTACGGAACGATACAGCGTCGAGCACAATTATTATTTTATGATGGGCGATAACCGCAACAATAGTCTCGACAGCCGGTTCTGGGGATTTGTGCCGGACGACAACATTATCGGAAAAGCGGTGATGGTGTACTGGTCGTGGGATACATTGCCGGCGCAAAAACTCTGGAAGAAATTTTCTTCCGTCCGGTGGCGGCGGATCGGCATGATTATTCAATAAGCGATGGCAAGCATATATCTTCACATACCGTACTGCGAAACAAAATGCATTTACTGCGATTTTTATTCCATTGAAAATCACAGTTCGATGCAAAATTTCCTTTCTGCGCTGGAAAAGGAAATCATGGTGTATGCGGAACACTACTCGGCAAAAGAAACGGTCGAGACAATTTTCTTTGGCGGCGGAACACCGTCGCTTCTTGCTCCGTCTATAATAGAAAATATTCTCTCGGCAGTACAAAAACATTTTCGCATAACGCCCGACGCTGAAATTACCATCGAAACAAATCCCGGCACCGTTGATCTGGAAAAGCTCCGTGCTTATCGTTCGCTCGGCGTGAACCGGCTTAGCATCGGCATTCAATCGTTTCATGACGACGAATTGAAATTTCTGAGCCGCATTCACACGGCTGATGAAGCGCGGGAATGCGTGCGCAATGCCTATCGCGCAGGATTTGAGAACGTCAGCGTTGATTTGATTTTCGCGCTTCCCGGACAAACACTCGAGCGCTGGAACCGTAATTTGACAGAGGCATTAGCGTTGCAGCCAAAACATATTTCCGCATACAGCCTTATTGTAGAAGAACATACGCCGTTGTATTCGATGGTGAAAAGCGGCGCAGTAACGCCGCTTGACGAATCGAATGATGCGGCGATGTATGAAACGACGATAGAATTATTGGAATCCCGCGGCTTTCAGCATTACGAAATTTCGAATTATGCGTTGCCCGGTTTTGAAAGCCGGCACAACAGCAATTATTGGAATCATTCCAATTATTTGGGATTCGGACCGTCGGCGCATTCCTTCTGGTTGGATTCCTCCTCGGGGAAAAATTCGGACGCTTCAGGCGCGACTTCATCAAACGGGCGGCGCTGGTGGAACGTTCGGAACGTCACACAGTATTATGAAAAACTAAAAGGCGGTGCGCTTCCGCTTGGCGGTGAAGAACACATCGGTGCATCTCATTTGCTTGATGAGGCAATCTTCCTTGGTCTGCGGCGCGGCGAATTAAATACCGCGGCACTACAACAATGCTACGGCGTCGATTTTCTTGCCGAGCATAAGAAGCGCTTGCAGCAGTTTGTTGATGACCATTTTCTTTTCATTGAAGGAAGCCGTATTCGTCTGACGCAAAAAGGATTTTTGATGTGCGACAGCATTGCCGAGTCACTCATGTCAATTTCCAAATGAATACCGTGAAAGAAATAGCGCGAGCGAGACTGCCGATGTTCTATCGCATCGTCAAATCTACGTACTACGGTTTCCACAGAATCTTCCGAAAGAAGATGCACCATGAGATTGTCTTCAATAAGATTTATCGCACGAATGCTTGGGGAGATCCGGAAACGGTGTCCGGGGCGGGTTCAAACAGCATTAACACAGAAGTCATCAGAAAAGAATTGCCGGCACTTTTGCAAAAACTGAACGTACAAAATATGCTTGATATTCCTTGCGGGGACTTTTTCTGGATGAAAAATACTTCGCTTTCGGTTGAACGCTATATCGGCGCTGATATTGTCAAGGAATTAATTGAACGGAATACGAAATTATTCGGAAACAGCCAACGCACATTTCTTCTGCTCGATTTACTGATGGAGGAACTGCCGCATGTCGACATGATACTTTGCCGCGACCTTCTGCCGCATTTTTCCTTTCGTCAAATCGCAGCAGCGCTTGAGCACATCAAAGAAAGTAACTCACGCTATTTGCTTACATCCACGTATGTTGCCCGTCCGGCAAATACAGATATTCAAACCGGCGGGTTCCGTCCGCTGAACCTGCAAGCAGAGCCGTTCAACTTTCCTGCACCGTTGAAAATTATCAATGAACACTGCACGTATAACAACGGCACATATTTTGACAAGAGTCTCGCATTGTGGAGAATTGATGACATTCCATTGCAGTTCGTGCTCACGTGACAAAAATCCATTGCAATTCAGCCGCTTTCAAGTTATATTGAGCCTGTCCTGCAAAAAATGCGGGATTTCGTCTGACCAGCGGTTTCAAATTTTATGTAGAACACCTGAAACTCAATTTTCTATAAAAAAAACATTTGCCAGTTTAATAAGTTATAGAGGGATCAATGATAGATAGGAAAATCAATCGAATCGTCGCAGCATTTGTTTTTCTCGTTTCGCTAATCATCTATATGATGACGCTGTCGCGAACGGTGGTATTCTGGGATGTCGGCGAGTACCTCGCTTCGTCATACCTTCTGCAGGTTCCCCATCCACCCGGCGCACCGCTGCTTCTTTTGTTCGGGCGTGTGGTATCCTTGCTCCCTTTCCATCCGGATATCGCCTTCCGCATGCATACAGTTTCGGCTTTCTCGGGCGCGATCGTTGTGATGTTCCTCTATTTAATAAGTGTGAAACTGATCGTGCGCTTCCGGGGAAAGCCGGAAACAACAATTGACAAAGCAATTGTGTACGGCGCATCGGCAATCGGCGCGCTGTCGCTGGCTTTCTGTTCGTCGTACTGGAATAACTCCATCGAATTCGAAGCTAAGGGAACGGCGATGTTTTTCGTTGGTTTCGCTCTGTGGCTCGCGCTCCGATGGTCCGAAAGGGCAAACGCTCCCCGCAATGAGCAATACCTTCTTCTTATCGCTTATCTCATGGGACTATGCGTCGGCGTCAGGCCTCTCGCGTTATTGATGATATTCCCCATCGGACTTATCATCTATTTTACCAAATACGAATTTTCACCTAAAACATTTATCCGGTTCAACCTTATCACTCTTGCGGTATTCATTGCAGTCTACCCCGGTATTGTCAAGTGGCTTCCATCGATGATCGCCGGTGAAGTCGGTGGATTCAAAAGCGGCTTACTGCCTTATGTGCCTTTTGTTCTCATTGCTGTCGTCGTCTATTATGCATACAAAACGAAGAAGTCCGGGCAGAAAATGCTGCACATTGTGTGCCTTTCGTTCTTGCTTATCGTCGTCGGATATTCCACGTACATTACCGTAATCATTCGGGCGAACGTTCCGAGTTTGCCGATCAATGAGAACGCCCCAAGTACTGCATCGCAATTCGTAAGCTACATGAATCGTGAACAATACGGCGATGTCCCGATCTTCAAGCGCCGCTATAGTCAGGAGCCGATGCATGCGCCGACGTGGAAAAATTATTCCAGCGATATGGATTTCTTTCTCCGGTATCAAATGAACCACATGTACATCCGCTATGTGCTCAGAAATTATGTCGGTGCCGCCGGTGACGAACAGGATGCAGGCGTAAGCTGGAAAGATACCTTCGGCATACCGCTTTTGCTTGGGTTGGCAGGCTTCTATTATCATTTCAAAAAAGATTGGAAAATGGGGCTGTCGTTTCTCGGCGCTTTCCTTTTCTTAGGATTTATTCTCGCTTATTACTTTAACATGCAGGAGCCACAGCCGCGTGAACGTGACTATTTTTATGCAGGATCGTATTTCGTTTTCTCTTTGTGGATCGGTATCGGTATTGTTGCGATCAGCGATTACCTGAGAAAGAAATTCCATGAAGAACGATATTATCGGATTGGAACTACAGGCTTCCTTGCTGTCGCCCTCTTTACTGTCCCTGTAAATTTGATTCGTATCAACTGGCATGAACACGACCGCAGCAAAAATTACGTTGCGTGGGATTATTCCTATGACTTGCTGCAATCGTGCGAGCCAAATGCAATTCTTTTCACCAATGGAGACAACGACACTTTCCCGCTCTGGTATCTTCAGTCTGTAGAAGGTGTGCGAAGAGATATCCGTGTCGCCAATTTGAGCCTCATCAACACGCCGTGGTATATCAAGCAGTTGAAAGATGAAACTCCCTTCGGCGCGAAAAAAGTGCCGATCAGTCTCACGGACGATCAAATCGAAAACATTCAGCCGCGCGAATGGAAAGCGCGCCAAATGTCGCTCGATGTTCCGAAAGATGTTGTCGAACGATATGAAGGCACGACCGACGTTAATAAGAAGGGCGCGCTGGTCGATACTTCAATCCTCAACAGCGGGAAAATCGATTTCGTTTTCCCCAGCACAGTGCAATTCGGCAGTATCTCCGCAATCCGTGTGCAGGATATTATGGTGTACGACATCGTCAAGACGAATGCATGGCGGCGGCCGATCTATTTTGCCGTTACGTCAACGCCCGACAGCAAGATCGGACTCGACCGGTATATGGAGATGGACGGCTTGGCAATGAAACTTATTCCGTACAAAGCCCCGAGCGACGACGGCGTTATTGTCGATTCTATCTTCAGCGCGAATTTGTACAACACACCAAAGGGATTCTACAAAGAATTTCACCGCGGGTACAAATACCGCGGCTTGAACGATTCAACAGTGTACTTCGATGAAAACATCAGACGCCTCACCATGAATTACCGGAATGCATTCCTGCGGCTCGCGCTGTATCATCTCAACACCACGCACGACAACGCCAAAGCGGTCGCAGCATTGGATTCAATGGAAGCAAAAATACCGCGCAACGTCATACCGATGGATTACCGCCTCATGTACGATGTCGCCAACTTCTACAACTATGCCGGCGCGAAAGACAAATACATGGCGTACATCAACGAGCTGCAGGGTATCCTTGAAAAGAGGATCAAGTCGAATCCGCGTGATCAGCTTTCGCAGTACAATCCGTACACCATTCTTCTCGCAATCTACGAAACGAAGGAAGAATACCAGAAAGCCATTGACGTGTTGAATAAAATCGACGAAGTGTACACCGGAACGCCGGGACTTGAACAGCAAATCAAATCGCGCATCGCTCAGGTGCAGGCACAGATGGCGCTGAAAGCATCGCAGAAAGATACTCTTGCTGCGCAGCCACAACCCAAAAAGTAATGCGGGCAGCCATGAAGGAGTCGCGGCGCTCACATTGGGAGAATTTTTGGGATGAGAAAAAAGAAGTTGGCGAGGTATATTCAAATTCGGATCGTGTGGCGCGGAATCTTTCCCGCGTCACTGACCTGCGGGGGAAAAAAATTCTAGAGGTCGGCGCAGGAACGGGGCGTGACAGCTTTCCGCTGATCGAAATGGGCGCAGAAGTCTATCAACTCGATTACTCGATCAATTCCCTGAAGATCATGAAACGCATTGCAGAGGAAGAACGCCTTCGCGTGTTCATTCTCGGCGGCGATACGTTTCAGCTTCCGTTTGCAGATGAAACATTCGACGTCGTTTTTCATCAGGGATTATTGGAACATTTTCGCCCCGGCAAGGCTGAAGCACTGCTGCGTGAAAATATCAGAATTCTTAAACGCGGCGGATTGCTGCTCGTTGATGTGCCGCAGCGGTATCACATCTACACGCTCATCAAACATTTTCTTATCGCGATCAATCAATGGTTTGCCGGATGGGAACGGGAGTTTTCCAGGAATGAACTGAGCGGGATGCTGGAGCGCGAAGGATTGCAGATCGTTCACGCGTACGGCGAATGGATGTACCCCAGCTTGTTTTACCGAGCAACACGCGAAGCGTTGAAAAAAAACGGAATCACTCTGCCGTTGTATCCGACACTGTTTCGACCGTTGACAAATGTGCGGCGCGCAATCCGCGAATCGCTCCGCGACACGCCGATTGCAATCAACACATCACTGTCGTTCGGATTGATTGGAAAAAAGAGCTAACTCCACAATCATACTATAGTCGCTGCACCGTACTTCATGCGCATCCTCATTCTCAATTGGCAGGATATCAAAAACCCGCTCGCCGGCGGCGCTGAGGTTCATCTTCACGAAGTCTTCGAACGCATCGCACGCATGGGGCATGAGGTAACGCTTTTCTGCTCGCGCTTCGACGGCGCACCGGCATCGGAAGAGATGAACGGAATTCATGTTATCCGCGAAGGCGGGCGTTCACTCTTCAATTATCTTGTTCTCAGAAAATATTTTTCTACATTCAGGCGCCAGCGCTTCGACCTCATCGTTGATGATATGAACAAGATCCCCTTCTATACGCCGTTCTATGTGAAAGAACCTCTTCTCGGCGTAACGCATCATCTTTTTGGAAAAAGCATTTTTCTCGAAGCGTCGTTTCCCGCTGCTTCGTATGTCTATCTTGCTGAGCGCGCGGCACTGCCGATGTACAAACGGATTCATTTCATTGTCGGCTCGCCGAGCACCTATCACGAAATGCTGAGCGGCGGTTTCCGTGACGATCGGACGCACTTGATCAATTACGGCGTGGCGCACGAATCGTTCAGACAAACCGGCATACCAAAAAGCCAAACGCCCCTCATCGGCATGTTGGGAAGATTGAAAAAATACAAAAGCGTTGATCATTTGCTCGAAGCGTTCGTTATCGTCCGCCAGCAGTTGCCGGATGTGAAACTCCTGATCGTCGGCGATGGCGATGACAAGCCGCGCCTGATGTCCATTGCCGGTGAACTTGGCATTTCGGATTCTGTAACATTCACCGGATTTGTCAGCGAAGAAAATAAAGTACGCTGCCTCAATGAAATGCACATCGCGGTAAATACTTCTGCGAAAGAAGGCTGGGGCATGACAGCTATTGAAGCCAATGCGTGCGGCACGCCGACCGTTTCCAGCAACGTGCAGGGCTTGCGTGATGCAGTTGCTGACGGGGAAACCGGCCTGCTCTATGAATACGGCAATCGTGAACAACTTGCGGAAAAAATTCTTCTGTTGCTGCGCGACGAACATTTGCGTGGGCGGCTTACTTCCAATGCTTTACAATGGGCAAGAAAGTTCGACTGGAATATTGCTGCCGAACAAACAATGGAGATCATCGAACGAGTGCTATTCGAATACCGCACGAAATAACTGCTTCTGCGCCTCCTTCGCCCTATTTTCTATTTCATCGTTCTACCGTTCATCAATAATCAATTTTTTGTATATTGCATTTGGGCAGGTTAAACTCAAACTATTTTTTTGGAGATGTTGTTGTGAAAAAAATTTCCACCATCATTCTTTTCTCTCTCATCGTTGCATTTTCATCAAAGGCACAGGAATTACGCAGTGCCTGGCTTTCGCGGAACGAACTGACAAGCAAAGCACAGATCGCGCAGGTCATGGACAGTCTCGCTAACAATCATTTCAACGTTGCGTACGTTGATTGCTGGACACGCGGTTATCCGCTGTGGCAGAGCGAAGCATTTCAGAAAGAAACCGGCATGTTGATTGACCCAACATATAACGGGCGCGATGTTCTGCAAGAAGCAATTGCCGAAGCGCACCGGCGCGGTATCGAAGTGGAAGCCTGGTTCGAATACGGCTTCGTCGGCGGTTATACAGGCTGGTATCCGGGGGCAAGCGGGAAAGGAAAAATTTTTGATGTACATCCGGATTGGGTGGCATCGAAACAAGGAGGGATCGAAAAAGATAACAGCAACTTTTTCTGGATGACACAGACCCGCCCGGAAGTCCAGGCATTTCTTTTAAGTCTCATTACCGAAGTTGCACGCAAGTACGATATTGACGGCATTGATCTCGACCGCATCCGCTACGCCGGGAACGGATACGGCTACGATGCATACACCGACAGCGTGTACCGCTTTCAACACAACGGAGCCGCACCGCCGACAAACACCGCTGACTCTTCCTGGATGCGCTGGCGCGCTGATATTCTGAACCGCTTCATGCGTGCGGCGTACGATTCTGTTAAGGCAATCAATCCGAGGATTTACGTTACCAACGCGCCGGGATTTTACAGCTCTTCCACGTACGACAGCTATAATACCAATTTGCAAGATTGGTGGGAATGGGTCCGCGACGGCTCGGTTGATATGGTGCAAGTGCAGATGTATGTCTCGGACAATACTACGTTCGATGCGTACTTAAGTTATTTGATGCAGCATGTCAATCCGAAAGAAAAAATGTACCCTGCTCTTGCTGTAGCGCCAAACGGAAATCAAATTCCGACTTCTGAACTTACAAAAATGGTTGTCAATACACGCAATCGCGGACTGAAAGGAAACGCGTGGTGGTATGTCGGAGATTTCACGGCGGCGTACTGGAGTTTTTTCGGAAACCAACTTTACCCGGCTATGGCGGATGTTCCGGGGCGTCCCGCAGGATGGAGAATTCCGGCGGTGATCGTGAATGAAACCGACACATCTGTTGTAAAAACCGGGCAATGGACAACCTCAACATACGCGTACGGTTATCAGAGCAAATATCTTTTCACCGATTCAACCGGAACGAAATCTCTGGAATACTGGATGACCGTTCCGTTTTCTGCCTGGTACGAAGTGTACGCATTTCAGCCGAATGCTTCGCTCGCAACTTCGCACGCGCCGTTTGAATATTTCGATTCAACGGGCACGGCAACGCTTGCCGCCATTGATCAAAGCAAAATAACAAATGCCGGCTGGGTGAAATTGGGCGATGCATTTCTTTCACAAGGATACCGGAAAGTTGTGCGGATCACAAACAATGGAATAGAGAAGCAGCGAAGTGTCAATGCCGACGCAGTGATGATTGTGCTGAATAGAAAACTAAGCCCGAATGTCATCACGACCGGAGTGCCGCACGGAAATTTTAAGCAGCCTCAGCCGGAAAATTTCCGGCTGGGGCAGAATTACCCGAATCCGTTCAATCCAACAACACATTTTCGGTTTACAATTGCCGATTTCGGACTTGTAACATTGAAAGTGTACGATGTGCTCGGGCGGAAAATAGCGACACTGGTAAACGAGAGAAAATCTCCGGGCACATACGAAGCGATTTTTGACGGAAGCAAACTTACAAGCGGAATATATTTCTACCAATTGCGTTCGGGAAATTTCATTTCAACGAGACGCATGGTGCTGTTGAAATAAGAATGAACGATTAACAGTTATCATTGTCCGCTGCATGTTGTTCATTCTTACTTGTTCCAAAGCAACGGAGGTGAACAATGAAAACGATCTTCGGATTCTTGTTAAGTCTCTGTGCATTAGGATGTTCATCAGTACAGACCTCAGACCTTCCTTACTCCACACTGCCGCACTTACTCGAACAAACGGCGCTCCCAACCTTGCCGCGCACCGTGTTCGCCGATCAGTGGAGCCTCGACACGCGGATGCTGATCGGCACGGATGGTTCAGTTCTCGCAGTACATCTCGAAAATTCAAGCGGCGATCTGCTGTGGGATTCTCTCGCCACAGAGCGCATGAAGTTGTGGAAATTTTCCCCGGCAATGATGAGCGGAACGCCTGTTCGCGTTTGGATCCGGCAGAAAATTTTGATCAAAGTAGAAACGCCGTTCATGATCGCTCTTGCAGAAATTGTTGTCAGCGACAAAGCGCTTGCCGATTCACTGTACGCGGCACTGCAATCCGGCGAACACTTTGATACGCTGGTATCGCTGTTTTCCGTTTCCCTTTCGCGGGCGCAGCAGGGAAACATCGGTGAACGCGATATTCATCGTTATCCGCCGGCAGTACAGCCGTACCTTAAACATCTTAAGGTTAACGAAACCACCCCGCCGTTGCAAATCGGCAATCAATTTGTCATCTTTAAGAGAGTTGCGGCTGAACACCAATTGCCGTAACGGTTGAATAACGATGACAATATTCTATAGCGAAGAGATGCTTTTGTGGCGAAGATAAGAGAGTATGCGGCGATGTTGCTTATGTGCTGCCTTCTGTTTTCTCAGGCAGCATTGAGCCAGCAAACAAACAACCGAGAACGCGAACGAAAATTTTCCGTTCACCAAAATACTGTTACTGCGCCTGCAGAAAATCTGACAGCCGCAAATCATTCGTTCGACGTGCTGAATTACACGCTCTCGCTCGATCTTTACAACAATTACTTTTATTCTTTTCCCGCTCTGCACTCGTTCACGGCAAACGAAGTGATCACATTCGTTGCGGACTCGGCGTTAAATTCCATTGCGCTTGATGCCGTGCAATCATCGTTAGGAATTGATTCGGTTGCGCTCGAAGGACAATCATTTTCAGCCGCTCAGAATTCCGTCACAATTCAACTCGCGGCAGCGCATAATGCCGGCGATACAGTGCAGGTGAAAATTTTTTACCATCATAATGATGTTCAGGACAATGCATTTTACGTCGGCACAGACGGTATGGTCTTCACCGATTGCGAACCGGAAGGCGCGAGGAAATGGTTTCCATGCTGGGATCATCCATCGGATAAAGCAACGCTTGACCTCACTGCACGGGTTCAGGCAAATGTCAAACTTGGATCGAATGGATTGCTTGTCAACACAACAACTGCCGGCGACACGCTCATTTATCATTGGCGCAGCCGCGATCCGATTGCAACATATCTGATGACGATCTCATCGAAAACAGATTACCAGCTGGACGTTTTATACTGGCACACTTTCTCCAATCCGAACGACAGCATTCCGATGTACTTTTATTGGAATGCCACCGATTCAACTCAGCAATTGCATCACATCGAGCAAGTCATGGGCCCGATGGCGACGCGGTATTCAATGTTGTTCGGCGAATATCCTTTCGAAAAGATCGGCATCGCATCGCTTGATAAAATGTTCGTCTGGGGCGGAATGGAAAATCAAACGCTCATCAATATTTGCGAGAATTGCTGGGGCGAAAATCTGATCTCGCACGAATTTGCTCATCACTGGTTCGGCGATCTGATTTCACCAGCAACATGGGCGGATATTTGGCTCAATGAAGGGTTTGCGACCTATTGCGAAGCATTGTGGGATGAAACTGTGAGCGGCTACACTGCATACAAAAATGCTATTGATGCCGATGCAGACGGATATCTGCAATCCAATCCAGGCTGGCCAATTTACAACCCGGGTTGGGCTGCGTCAACGCCGGGCGACAATACACTATTCAATTATGCAATCATTTATGAGAAAGGTGCATGTGTCCTGCACATGCTGCGGTACGTTTTGGGAGATTCGACATTCTTTGCTGCACTAAAATCGTATGCGACGGATCCGAACTTCACATTTGCCAACGCATCTACAGACGAGTTTATTCAAAAAATCAATTCTACAACCGGACAAAACCTCAATTGGTTTTTTGATGAATGGATAAAACAGCCGAATCATCCTGTGTACAACAACACGTACGCAATTCTTTCAGGCAATCAAATGCAGTTCAAAGTTGAGCAAACGCAATCAACGCCGGCGTTTTTCCAAATGCCGGTTGAAGTGAACATTACATTCAGCGACGGCAGCGACAGCACATTGCGCCTTTTCAATTCCGCTAACGATCAAGTATTTACATTGGCATTCAGCAAAACTCCGACCGCGCTCACGTTTGATCCGAACAACAATATCGTGTTGAAGCAGGCAACGACAACCGAGGTTACGTCGGTAACTGCAGCGCACGGCACACCGTACCGCTTTGCGCTGGAACAGAATTTTCCAAACCCGTTCAATCCGATAACAACAATCAATTTTGAAATTCCGTCCGCCGGATTTGCGGTGCTGAAAATATTCAACATCCTCGGACAACCTGTGGCAACATTGTTCGCTCAAGCTACGTCTGCCGGACATCATTCGGTGCAGTGGAACGGCAGCAGCTTTTCAAGCGGAATGTATTTTTATCAACTGCAGTTCATTGCTCAAAAAACAAAATATTCCATCACTACCCGCAAACTCATTCTCGAAAAATAATCACAAGAACATGAAACATATCCGGCATCTTCAGCGAGCATTGTTAAGCCTTCTCGTTGTACCGTTTACACTCATTGCACAAACAATCACATGGACCGATATAACTTCAACGTATGCACTCCCTGCCGGCGTGAAAATTTTTCAGGGACAGCGTTCAACGCCCGCTCTTGCGGCGTGGTATCTCGATGTGGATATGAACAATCCTGCGCTTTCTGTGGCGCCGTATCTCACAAGTTCATTGGCAAATGTCGCGGCATTGAATTCACGTTTTGGCGCAATTGCTTCAGTCAACGGCGGATTTTTTTCAGGAACAACTGCAGTCTCCGCTGTCGTCTTTCCGTTTCAGGTTGAAGCGAAAAACATTTCCGCGCTCACCCGGAACAGCAAATCATATCCAGTGATGCGCAGTTTTTTCGGGGTGAATAAAAAACGGCAGGCAACGGTGAATTGGATTTACCATTTTGGGGGAAAGATCACCGACATTTATACTTTTCCCGCGCCGATGCCGTACGTGTATAACGATCCGAACCCTCAAACCGCGCCCTCACAAAATCAAGGCGCTGCATATCAGGATCTTGTTGCGGGAATCGGCGGCGGGCCGACATTGGTAAAAAACGGTCAGGTGCACATCACGTTGAATGAAGAAATCATTTGGGGCTCCGGCGTTGCAGAAGACACAACGGCAGGCGATCCGAGGACGGCAGTCGGGTGGACAACAGATCATCACATCATCATTCTTGCCGCTGACGGACGCGGAGTGAACGGCAGCCAGGGACTTGGACTCGGCGAACTTGCGCGCGTAATGATTGACCGCGGCTGTATCGAAGCAATGAATCTCGACGGAGGTGGATCAACACAAATGGCTGTCGGCAATCAAACAATCAATGGGCAGAGCAGCAGATCTGTGCCGGCAATTTTGTCTGTAGTCTACACCGACTCGCTTCATCTTCCCAAAGAACCGACGTTTGAAAAAATAATTGATACGGGCGATTCGTCTCTTTGTTCATTGCACGGCGCAGGCTGGACTGCGAGCAGCGCCGCAGGATATTGGGGAGCAACAAAAGCGCAGGTTGTTTTGAGAAATTCCGGAAACAATTATGCGTACGCATTCTTCAAACTTTTGCTTCCGAAGCCGGGCGATTACAGCGTGTACGCCTGGTGGATCAACAACACGGCAAGCAGTAAAGATACGCCGTTTATCATCGGCGGATCACACGGAAGCGACACAGTCCGTGCGGATGAAAGCGTGAATCCGTCGCAATGGAATCTCATCGGCACATTCACATTCAACGGCGATTCCACCGATGCGGTGACAATTTCAAATTCCTCTGCTACCGGAAATCTTATTTGTGTTGATGCGATCCGAATTGTTTCATACGATTCTTCTTTCGTCACACGCGTATTGCACAGAGATCCTGCGCCGGAACGATTTGAAGTGTTGCAGAATTTTCCAAACCCGTTCAATCCAACGACGCAGATACGGTTTGCGGTTCCGGTTCCGGGATTTGTGTCTCTAAAGATTTTTGATATTCTCGGACACGAGGTTGCGACGCTTGTGAACGAACAGGAAGCTCAGGGAACGCACGATGTGGATTTTGACGGAACTGCCCTGTCGAGCGGAGTGTATTATTACCAATTGAGAACTGGGAATTTCACTTCGACCAAGCGGATGCTATTGTTAAAATAACTCCACACAAGGCGAAGCTCATTGCAACATTGTATGCCCGGCGCGAATCGAACGCGCAACCTACAGCTTAGAAGGCTGTTGCTCTATCCAATTGAGCTACGGGCACAGGAAATCTTCTTCGGAAGAAAGATACAAAAACAGGCTTTCGAAGGCAAGGTTGTTTCAGTGCTTCGACTTTACCGAGATTGCTTCTCATCGGCAAATCATTTTAATTGTTATCAAATGATAGATGCCTCTAAAAATAACTGTAGCACATTGCTTTTCACGATCGCGTATATCTTCATTCTTAATTCTACTCAAATGCTCTTCTCTCAAGACAACTCTGCCGCATTCCAGAATTACATCATGGTCAAAGGTGCAATCATTCGCATGGACACAACGAAACGCGAAATTCATCTCGTCTTCACCGCACATGATTTTGCCGAAGGCGGGGAAATTGTTCGCGCGGCTTTGAAAAAGCATCACGCTCATGCTTCGTTTTTCTTTACCGGCGACTTCTACCGCAATCCGAGATTCAAAATTTTTATTGAAGAATTACATCGCGACGGACATTACCTCGGCGGGCATTCCGATAAGCATTTGCTTTACGCGCCGTGGGAAAATCAGGACTCGCTGTTAATCAGTAAAGAAGAATTTTTGGACGATATCGCTGCAAATTATTCTGCCATGAAATCGTTCGGCATCACCAAAAGCGACGCGCCGTATTTTCTTCCGCCGTACGAATGGTATAACGACAGCATCGCCGCATGGAGCAAAGAATTCGGATTGACGTTAATAGATTTCACTCCGGGAACATATTCCAACGCCGATTATACAACGCCCGATATGGGAACGCGGTATCTCAGCAGCGACACGATCTTCAACAGAATTCTTGCGTACGAACAACGCGACCCGCACGGATTGAACGGCTTCATTCTTCTGACGCACATCGGCACGGATGCGGCGCGAACCGATAAATTCTATAACAAGTTCGACGCGCTGTTAACAGAATTGGAAAAGCGGGGTTACAAATTTACACCGCTCGGAAATTAGGGATGAAAATTTTTCATGGTGGTTTTTTGAAGAAAAACTGTTTATACTTTGTACGCCAAAAATAATTACAACGATGCTCTATCTTGATCGAAACGAAAATCTTTTCGGGGCGGCGCCGGAATGCGTGGACATTCTCCACAATGCTGATGCCGCCATGCTCGGCACGTACTCGCGCGATTTCCTTCGCGGCGTAAAAAGCACGCTCTCAGAAACGCTCGCACAGCAGCTTGAAATTCCGGAGCGCAATATCCTTCTTTCGTACGGCAGCGAAGACATGCTGAAACAAACCGTGCATTGCTATCTCTCAGCCGGCGAAACGATGATGATTCCGCAATATTCGTGGTGGTATTATAAATCCGTTGCAGATGAATGCGGCGGAACGGTTGCAGAATATCCCTTGCAATGCGATCAGCAGTCATTTTCGTACGATGTGAAAAAAATCGTTTCTGCGATCCGGAGCGTGAAGCCCCAATTGCTTCTCATCGCATCACCGAATAATCCGACGGGAAATTCTCTTTCGCTCGACGAACTGAAAATAATTTTGAATGAATCTCCTGGGGCGCGCGTTGTTGTTGATGAAGCGTACTTCGGATTCAGCAACGAATCATCGGAATTGCTGCCGCAATTGACGCGGCAATTTCCGCATCTTGCCATACTGAGAACGTTTTCCAAACTGTATGCGCTCGCTGGAATGCGCATCGGTTATGCCTGCGTAGGCGAACAGTACGAAAAGTTGATCACCTATAGTGCGCGGTATTTGGGATACAATACGCTTTCGGAACAGCTTGCGCTTGCCGCTTTGCGGAACAAAGAGTATTACAAACATGTCGGTTCGTTAATTGCCGAAGAACGCAGCCGCTATTATGAATTCTTCGATGCGCTTGATTCCTGCACCGCGTACCGTTCGAATGCAAATTTCATTCTTGTGAAAATACCGTCTGAAGCCATGGTGCCGCTCGGTGAACATTTGCAGAGCGCCGGTATTGCCGTTAAATTTTATTCAACAGGCATGTTAGCGTCACACATTCGCATCACCATCGGCACGACGGCGGAAAACTCTCAGCTCCTTCAGGTGCTTCAAACATTTTTCACACGTCAACTCATCACAGATTCTCCATTGCGCCGCTAATGCACTGCATCATTCTTGCCGCCGGAATTTCGTCACGGCTTCGCCCGCTGACCGACACAACACCGAAATGCCTTCTTCCTGTCGGCCGGCAGACGATCATCGAACGAGCGCTTCGCTCAGTTTTCCATGGCGGAATTATTCACTTCACCATCGTTGTCGGTTTTCAGCACTGGATGGTCATGAATTTTGTGAAGAAAAGTTTTCCGTCTTTCAACATCGAATTCATTGAGAATAAAGAATATACTTCAACGAACAATGCGTACTCACTTTTGCTTGCGCTGCAGCACGTAAAAGCAGAGCCGATTTTACTGCTCGACAGCGATGTGCTGTTCGAAACCGGTATCGTGCGTCTTCTAAAGAAATCCCATCATCCGAATTGCCTCGCGGTACGGACGAACGGAGAAATCAGCGCGGAAGACATCAAGGTTACGGTTGATGAACATCAGCGCGTTACCGCTATCGGAAAAGAATTGGTGCCGTCATCAGCGTTCGGCGAATCTATCGGCATTGAGAAATTTTCAACCGAAGGTGTTCTGGCGTTGCTGGAAGTTCTCGAACGACGCATCGCCGGCGGAGGAGGAAAAAATGAATTTTATGAAGCATCGTTTCAGGAAATGATTGCCGCGGGGCATCCGATTCACGCGATTGACGTCGGCGAGCGCCGGTGCATCGAAGTTGACACGCAGGACGATCTGCGCCGCGCTGAAATTCTTTTCCCTTAAGGATTTGCGTGACACAACAATACAACTATAAAAACTCCATCAAGTCAAACGCCTCAGACGAATTGGTGAACGTGTATCTGCAAAGACCAATTGCAGGAATACTTACGCGCGTTCTATTTCCGACAAACATCACACCGAATCAAGTCACGCTCGCATCAACGTTGTTCGGCATTACCGGCGGAATTCTGCTTGCCGATTCGTCGGCGCTCACAATTGTCGCGCTCTGCTTTTATCTCAAAGATATTTTTGACTCTGCCGACGGCCAGCTTGCGCGTGCAAAACAATTGTACTCACGGCGCGGAAGATTTTGGGACTCGCTCGGCGACTTCGTTGCAAATTTTTTTCTGTTCGGAGGAATGTTTTTCTTTCTTCTTCACGCACGCGTGTATGGTGCAGAAGCCGCACTGATCTGCATTCTCGGATTTCTCGGCGCCAATCTCCGCGTTTCCTATCAGGTGTACTATCAAACTGCTTTTCTCCACCTCGAAGAGAAATATGAGAACAATCGCGCGACAGAAAAACTGCAGAAGGAAGATTTTTCACAGGACCGTCTCACATTAACACTGCAAAAAATATTTCTCGCGCTTTATGGCTGGCAGGACGAAATGGTGCAAGATATTGACCGCTGGTGCATTGGCGAGAAGAAAAATGAAGCTGCGCTCCACCGATGGTATTCCGTTTCACCGGCGCTGCAACTTAACAGATTGTTTGGCATGGGAACGGAGTTTGTAACGCTGACGGTGTGCCTGCTTTTAGGAAACGTGTGGACGTACATCTTATTTACGCTTGTCGTTTTCAATTGCCTCTTGCTTGCAGCAATAATTTATCGGAAATTCATCTTCGCGCCTGACTTCCGGCAGGTAAGCCTTCACTGAAATAAAAAAAGATGGATTCCACCTTCAAAGTGAAGTCCATCTTGCGCTTTTAGAAAAACTTAGAGATTATTTCTTCACCTGCGTTTCCTTTCGCATGTCCGCTTCAAACTTAAAATGGTCTTCCGCAGAAATGTTCAGCTTCTGGCGAAGACGCGCCAACTCTTCCGATTCTTCCGGCGTCACGACGCCGTCATGCCATACCTTGCGTAATGCAGTCTGATACAACGAACCTTTTGTTTCGTTTTCCAGTGCGGCAAATGCACTGTCGGAAATTCCAAGTGCAGATTTCAACGCCTCAAGCAATGCACGCTCATCCGCTGAAATTACACCGTCTTCCCACGCCTTTCCAAAAAGAATTTTCAGGTGATCAACTGTTGCCGGCAAAACCGCCGCAGTGTGCTGATTCGTTTTTTCGGGCTGCTGTCTCAACGCAGCGCTTTCTTTCTCCGCAGCTTCTTTTGCGGCAGTAACGGCATTCAGCTTTGCTGTCAGATCGACGATATCGGTTTGAAACTTCTGCTGCGCCGCGCTGAATTCTTTCTTCAGTGTTTCGATACGTTCTTGCGCTTTCTTCTCGGCAGTATCCTGTGCTTCTTTTTTGATTTTGGCAAGCAAATCGTCGGCAGGAAGCTGCGGCGAAACAGCCGTCGCGGAAGAAGCCGGCTGCGGTTTTGCATCGGGCGCGCGCGATCCTGCCTTTGCGTCAGCCACACCGGCGGATTTTTCCTGCACTGAACTTTGCTCCGTCCGCGGCGGGACAGGCTTTCGTTCTTCTGTCGTTTTTTTCATCCGTTCTTCCGCTTCTTTTTTTAGTGCCGCTTCGGAAGCAACTTTGATACGCTCATTGTACGCCAGTGCGTACATATTATTCGGTTCTATGGCGAGCGCCTTGTTCACCTCGTCCAATGCTTTGGGAAATTCTGCAGATTTGATGAATTTATCGGCGGCTTTGAGATATTCTCCGATCATTCGCTTTTGCTCGTCTCTATTTTGAACCACCGGTGCCATGATATTTGGTTTTTTTCAATTATAAGGTGAAAAATAATATATCCAACCCTTGGCAGAATGTCAACGAAATCATGTTTTTGTCCAACACTCGTTAGTTCAAAATTTTTTCTTACATTGATTGAATCAACAGCAATTCATTTCATCGAAGGATTACTATGGTTGTTCAACAGACAATCTCTCTTGTGACACGTGGTAACAGCGATATACACGACATTACGGAAAACGTTGCCGGCATTGTGGAATCGTCGAAGATTCACACCGGCACAGCGCACATCTTCGTTGTCGGCAGCACGGCGCCCATCGGCACATGGCTGCACTTCACGAAACGTTTCGTGAAGTGCAGCAGCAAATAATTTTGCTTGAATGTGACGTGCGAAACAGGAACAGGGTGGTTGTGGTTACGGTAGCGGGAGAATACTGCGGCCGAGGCGGTGTTAAAAGAATTGTGCTGAAGAATTTTTATTCGAGCGGGAAACGATACAACATTGAAGTTGAAGGGGAAAATGTGAAGTTTCAACTTACCGGTAATTCTCAAAGGGACTAAAAAGCTGCTTTCCCTTAGTGCTTTCGCTACAAAATTTTATTTGTTATTCTTTTCCCTCTTTCCACGCCACCGGATTAAAGTTCGTTCGTCTGTCGTAAAAATCCTGATGTTCAGAGCGTTTCAAAAAACGTACTACAGCGTACGTCAGCGGCGTGGCAACAATTTCGTACGCCGATTTCACCAGCCATTGTGTTACAATCAAGCGCACAAAAAATGATGATGGAATCGTTCCGATAAATGCCAGCGTAATGAAAATGCCGGAGTCGGCAAACTGTCCGGCAAGCGTCGAGCTGATGGTTCGTGTCCACAAATATTTTCCGCTTGTTGCCAGCTTCATTTTCGCCATCACAAACGAATTGAGGAATTCTCCGACAAGATATGCCGCAAACGACGAGGCGAGAAGCCGCGGCGTAAAACCAAGCACCGCTTCGTACGCCTGCTGTGCCGATGCCGAAGTGCCGTAACCGAGTGTCCAGAACGCCGCCGGTGTCAACCGAATGCTGATCCACATCGCCGCCACAGCGAAGAGGTTGCATCCGAAACCAATCCAGATGATTTGCCGCGCGCGGGCGTAACCGTACACTTCCGTCAGCACATCGCCGAAAATATACGAGATTGGAAAAATGATGATTGCAGCAGGAAGCACGAACGATCCCGCAGTAAATAATTTCACCGCAATGATGTTCGAGATAACGAGGCTGGTGACAAACACTGCGGCAATTGCCGGAAGCCAGCGCTGCTGCGGTACCGGAGCGTCATAGCGATGAACTTTTGTCATCTCTTTTTATCCAAAGAATCCTTCGGATGTTCTGCCATGCCTTTGGCTTGGCTTTCAGCCTCAACTGTTATTGCGATACCGCCGCGGGCGGCAAATTCCGCCGTTACTTTGCACCATCTCGGTGAAAGTGCGGCAACAAGATCGTCAAGAACGACGTTGGCAAAGTGCTCGTGGAAAACCCCTTCATTGCGGAACGACCAGAAATAAAGTTTCAGCGATTTCGATTCGACAATTTTCTTGTCAGGGATATATTGAATCGTTACTTCGGCAAAATCCGGTTGTCCAGTTGCAGGACAGACGCAGGTAAATTCTTTCGTCCGCAGCGTGATCACGTAATCGCGTCCCGTGTGGTGATTCGGAAATGCTTCAAGTTTCCGCGCCGGCTTTGCGCTGCGTCCTAACAGCGTGAGGCTGTCGAGATCGGATGCCTGCGTTAGTGCTGATACGCCGCTGTTTGAAATTTTCTTTTTCATAATTTAATCAGCAATCAAATTGCTAACCTTTCCTAAATTCTCCAGTAAATATTTTTCTTGTTGCACCACAGCAGCGTCAGCCATAACACGGCAGTCCAAATTAATCCGACAAGCATTCCCATCCAGCCGCTGTACCCAGTGAGATACGGTTTGAATCCAAGCGAGAACGCGGTAATCCGGACAATCGGCTGAAGAAAATATCCTAACAAAGCATTCGAGCCGAATACGATGAACGCCCACGCCCATCGCTGAATGTGCGCCACATCCATAATCAAATAGAAAATGAGAAACGTGAACGCGCTCACGCCGGAAGTAAAAAGCGCGTACGACGACGAAACTGTTTCTTTGTTCATTCCGAACACGGGCCAATCGAAGAGATGAAGCGCGTAGCCGATAATGCAAAAGATTGTTCCGATGATAACCGATTGTCGTATGATTGCCCGCTGGTCACCGGTGGCGAGCGTTTCTCCTAACAATGTTCCAACAACAGTAATCACACCGAACGAAATTGATGCCCACGGTGTGCAGTGAATCGTCAGCGGGCGCAGCATATCGCCGGAAAGATTTGCAATTGTCCAAAACGAGGCATTCGGATTGCCGAGATGCAGCCACCACGGTACGGTCAGCGACATAATTTGATGAAACGCGGCAACAGCGAACACGGAAATCCACCGCCATAACCGCGGAAGCGTTGACAACGCCGCACCCATAAAATACGCAATACCGATTGCCTGAAGAATTCCCCACCACCACGACAATCCGAAAATGAGAGAAATGTAAATAGCGCCGAGAACAATCAGCATCACCGTTCGCGTGCCAGCGTGTTTCCACCAATCCGCTCCCCGCCGTTTTTTGCTGAGCGGAATGACAAGCCCAACAATGAAAACGAAAAATGGCGCAACGAGGTCGGTAAATGTAAGTCCGACGCCTGTTGTGTTGCCTGCCGCTTCCGCGGCGTGATGAAATGTTGTAACAGGCGGGCTTCCGAACCACGACATTGTGAGCGGCAAATTCGAATAGCCAGCAACGAGATTCACAAAGATCATTGCAAGCACGGTGAACCCGCGGAAAGCATCAATTGAAGCAATGCGGTTGTTCTTTGAAGAGAGCTGCGAAATGGTTTCATTTGTCATATTCAACCTCGTTTACCACCCCATTCGTTTTCGCAGCGACGTAATGTGCGCAATGTGATGACGCCCATGCCATGCATAATGCGCGATGGCGCGATCAAGCGTTGAAACGCCGCTTTCGGGATGACGCCACGTGCGGGAAAAATCTTCCGGCTTCATGCTTTTCAACAGCGCAACCCAGCGATTATGCAGCGCTTCGAGCAGAGAAAGTGACACGGCAATGTCGCCATGCTTTGCATCGGGGAACTCTGCCCACAGTGATTCTTCGTACGTTTTCACCAACGGCTCGTTTTCCGTGAGCGCCAGCTTGATACGAATGTACGAATTCATGTGGCTGTCCGGTAAATGATGCACAACCTGCCGCACCGTCCAGCCTTCCGGGCGGTACGGAGTATCAAGCTGCTTCTCGGAAAGCCCGGCAATGGCTTTTCGAAGTTCGGCGGGCACGGCTTCAATCTGCGCAATATATTGACGGCGAAGTTCCGGAGTATACTGCACAGGCGGTTCAAATTTTCCAATCGGATAACGAAGATCGGCGGACATAATGTTGCTCTCCTTTCTTATACATTTGCGTTGTTTATTTCTTTTGCAAGATACTTACCTCTCTGATTCAACGCAAGCCAGAGTTCAGAGGTAGTGATTTGTTAAAATGGAAATTTTTTCTTGTACCAATATTTCGTCAGATCGAGCCAGAAGAACAGGCCGCGCCACTTGCCATATGGTGCGTAAAATTTTTCGATTGTCGAATCTTTCACTTTACGTCCGTTTTTATGAAGCTCAAAAAATTTCCATTTTCACAAATCACTATCTCTG
>JAJYOI010000048.1 GCA_021796275.1 Bacteroidota bacterium | reverse complement strand
TAATAAGTCGTGCGACTTGCCAATATTTTTTATTGAACACAACGTTGGTGCATCAATAATCTTATTGGAAAGATGCGTTCATAATTTTATGCTGATGTTAGGTATCTTTTCAGCCAAAGGCTGATCAGCCTTTGGCTGACCTGATTGTAATGTTACATTCAGGTGTCTTTGTCGCGGGTGTTACACCTCTTCCCATTCCGAACAGAGCAGTTAAGCCCCGTGGAGCCGATGGTACTATACTGGTAACGGTATGGCAGAGTAGGTCGATGCCTGATTTTTATTGTGAGTCCCGTTCCGCTTTTGCGGGCGGGACTTTTTTATAGTTACCAATGATTGTTTATTTCTCAGAATATTTCTGCTGACAGAGTTCCTTCTCATGGACATGTCAAAAAAACATTCATTTCCTCTATGACAACTGCTCTCATAACCGGTATTGGCGGATTCGCCGGCAGCCATCTCGCCGAGTTCCTTTCACAGCAGTATCCTCAGATTACACTTCATGGAATTTTACGTGACGCGGAGAAAACGGAAAACATCCGGTCGTTCGCTGACCGCGTGCAGCTTCATAAATGTGACATCGTTGATTTCCAGTCTGTCTTTACCGTGCTGAAGAAAGTGAAACCGGACGTTATTTTCCATCTGGCTGGTCAAGCATTCGTGCCCAGTTCTTTCGAACGAACGGCGGAAACATTCTCAATCAATGTCATTGGAGCGATCAATATTTTTGAAGCTGTGAAAGCGTGCGATATTGCGCCAAGAATTCTGATTACAACATCCGGTGAGATTTACGGTGACGCAGATGGAGTACCGCTTCACACAGAAGACACGGTGCCTCGGCCCGTCAATCCGTATGCGGCAAGTAAGACGAGCATTGATTACATCGCCCAAACATACAGATCATTTGAAGGATTGGATATTATCATTGCGCGCCCGTTCAATCATACCGGGCCGCGGCAGAAACCTTCATTTGTGTGTTCGTCGCTTGCGCGGCAAATTGCGGCAAATATCAGGCAAAAGAAAGAACCCGTTTTACACGTGGGCAATATCAAAGCGCGGAGAGACTTCACCGACGTGCGTGATGTTGTGCGCGGCTACTGGATGGCTTCACAGACTCATGACGAGAAACATTTTATTTTTAATGTATGCTCAGGGAATATTTTTTCTATTGAAGAGATCATTCATTTGTATGAAGGAATTTCGGGAACAAAGTTTTCGCTTGACGTTGAGCCGAAGCGCCTGCGCGGATACGATATTCAGCTTCTTGCCGGGAAAGCTGATTTACTTCGGGAAAAAACGGGATGGCAGCCTGTAATTCCATTGCGACAAACTCTGACAGATATTCTTGCGTACTGGACAGAAAAGGAAGGATGACGCTGTTCGGATCTTTCATTGGTGACTCAAGAAAGTCTTACGGAAAATTCTTATATTCCCACATGAAAAACAGTGTCGAGTTTCTCTATTTCCTAACACTTCCTTTATAAATCAATGGCACAAAAAGCACTCATTACCGGCGTCACCGGACAAGACGGTTCGTATCTCGCTGAGCTTCTTCTTGAAAAAGGATACGAGGTTCACGGCATTGTCAGGAGAAGCAGCTCATTCAATAGAGCACGTATTGATCATATTCATCTTAATTCGCCGGAAGAAATCAGGAAAAGATTTTTTCTTCATTACGGCGACCTTGTCGATGTCAGCTCTCTTAATCGTCTCCTTGAAAGCATCCAGCCGGATGAAATTTATAACCTTGCAGCGCAAAGTCATGTAAAAGTGTCGTTCGAGGTTCCGGATTATACCGCCCAAGTTGATGCGCTGGGGACGTTGAGATTTTTGGACGCGATGCGCGAAACGGGATTGCGCCATACAAAATTTTATCAGGCTTCGACGAGCGAATTATACGGGAAGGCGCAGCAATTCCCGCAAAATGAAAAGACGCCTTTTTACCCGCGAAGTCCGTACGGCGTTGCAAAGTTGTACGGCTACTGGATTATTGTCAATTACCGCGAGGCGTACAATTTATTTGCGTGCAACGGAATTCTCTTTAACCATGAATCTCCGCGGCGAGGTGAAACGTTCGTCACGAGAAAAATTTCGATAGCGGCAGCTAATTGGAATGCCGGTGTAAGGAAGCCGCTTCTTTTGGGCAATCTCAATGCGAAAAGAGATTGGGGATATGCGCCGGAATATGTCGAAGGCATGTGGCGTATCTTGCAGCAACCGAAACCGGACGATTTTGTTTTGGCTACCGGCGAAACGCATACAGTTCGGGAATTTGTCGAGCGTGCATTTCAGGTTGTCAATGTACATCTGGTATGGGAAGGAAAAGGTTTATCGGAGAAGGGCATTTCGAAAGAGACGGGCGAAGTAGTGGCAGGAATTGATCCGGAATATTTTCGTCCAACGGAAGTTGATCTTCTCATTGGCGATGCAAGTAAGGCGAAAACCGCCCTTGGGTGGTCTCCCAAAACTACATTTAACCAGCTCGTTGAAATTATGGTACGCGCTGATTGCGATGCACTTGCCAAGAGGTAACACCATAGTTACGAATTTATTGCGTTGGAGTTTTAATTTTTCAGACTCAGTCTGATCAGCTTGTAGCTGAATTTTTCTCACCATCATATCATTTCTTCTATGAAAGAACAACTTCTTAAAAAATTGGACAACAAATCATTTGTCATCGGCGTGGTAGGGCTTGGCTACGTTGGTTTGCCTCTGCTTCATTGTTTCGTTGAAAAAGGATTCACTGCCGTCGGGTTCGATATTGATGCAGCGAAAGTAGATTCGCTCAAGGCGGGAAAATCGTACATCAAACATATTGCATCGGAACGCGTGCAGAAGGCGGTGAAATCCGGGCGTGCAACATTCACAACGAAATTTTCCGACATTCCGAAATGCGACGCGATTCTTATTTGTGTGCCGACGCCCCTGAACAAAAACCGCGAGCCGGATATGTTCTTCATTGTTTCGACGTGTGAAGCGATTGCGCCGCACATCCGCAAAGGACAATTGATCGTTCTTGAATCAACAACCTATCCCGGAACGACAGAAGAAGTGATGGTGCCGATCCTCGAGAAGAGCGGATTGAAAGTTGAGAAGGATTTCTACGTTGCGTTCTCGCCTGAACGTGAGGACCCGAACAACCCGAATTACACGACAGAAACAATTCCCAAAGTTGTCGGCTCTCCTTCTGCCGACGGATTGGAAGTTGCCAACAAGGTGTACCAGCAAATTGTTGTGCGGACGGTTCCTGTTTCTTCCGCGCGTGCGGCGGAATCAACAAAGCTTGTGGAAAATATTTTTCGTGCTGTGAATATCGCATTGGTGAATGAACTCAAAATGACGTTCATGAAAATGGGGATTGATATTTGGGAAGTGATTGATGCGGCAAAGACAAAGCCGTTCGGATTTATGCCGTTCTATCCCGGTCCGGGGTTGGGCGGACATTGCATTCCTATTGATCCGTTTTATCTGACATGGAAAGCGCGCGAGTTTGGAATGACGACAAAATTCATTGAGCTCGCCGGTGAGATCAACACGGCAATGCCGGATTATGTTGTCGCGCGTGTGATGGATGCACTGAATGAAGCGGGTAAGCCGTTGAAAGGCGCGAAGGTGCTTATGCTCGGACTCGCGTACAAAGCGAATGTGGACGACGACCGCGAATCGCCGTCGTATCATTTGATGGAGAAGTTAGAAGAAAAAGGCGCGATTGTCAGCTACAACGATCCGTACGTGCCGGAGATTAAAATGACGCGCGAGTTTCCAAAGTATGCAGGAAGAAAATCCGTGCCGATCACAAATAACTACGATGTTATTCTTGTTGCGACTGCCCACGATGAATACAAGTCGCTGGACTTTTCACAGTTCAAGGTTCCTATTGTTGATACGAGGAATATTGTAAAGCCCCAGGGGGGCAAGAGCGGAAAAGTGTTTAAGGCGTGATCTATTCAGTGATCTGTTAACAGTTATCGGTTATCAGTAATTTCTTCGTTTCATATTCACACTCTGCGGGGTTGCTATGAAACATTTATACGGAAAAACATTTCTTCAGGCATTTTTTTCTCTCCTCATTTTTATATCAAGCTTCGGGTTCGTGCGCGCGAAGGAAAATGACGGCAAAAACACGCGGCCGCTGCACAGAACGCAAACGAATGATTACTACGCACCGATGCTCATCAACAACATCTTCAATTACTATGGCAACAACGGAGACGGGTCGTTCGATAAATATTCTGCGAGCAGCGAAGGGTTTGAATTTCCGAAAGGTTCAAACTACGGAACGACAATTTTTGAAGACGGTCTGGTGTGGACAGCATTTCAACGAGACACGCTGAAATGTGGCGGCTCGACGTATAACCACGGATTGCAGGCGGGAAGAATACTCACGAACGGAACTGCGACGAGCTTGCCCGTTGCCGACGATCCGACAAAACCAGAGTATAAGATTTACCGCGTTCGCCCTGACATCAAACCGACTGCCAATGCAGATTCAGTTACTTTGGAAGAACATCAACTTAACACCGATGAAGTGTCATACACTGGGCGATTTCAAAGTATCACTGCAGATCAACTCCGTCAGCAATATTGGGACGATTGGAATGAGTGGCCCGCAAACGAAGGCGCTCCGTTCACCGACGTGAACCATGACGGCGTGTATGAACCTGCTATTGACGTTCCCGGTTTTCCGGGTGCCGACCAGACCGAATGGATGGTGATGAACGATCTGAATCCAACTTTGACAATCAATCTGTACGGCTCAACTCCAATTGGCTTGGAAGTGCAGCGCACAATTTGGGCATACAACACTTCGGGCGCATTGGGGAACACGATCTTCATTCAATACAAACTCATCAACAAAAGCGGTGTGCAGCTCGATTCAATGTATGTTGCACAATGGGCTGATCCCGATCTTGGCGATGCCGGTGATGATTTTGTCGGATGTGATACAACATTGAATGTAGGCTTCTGTTACAACGGCCGCGCCGCGGATGCCAACTACGCACAGTTAAATCTTCCGCCGCCGGCAGTCGGTTTCGATCTTCTTCAAGGACCAATTGTGCCATCTGTTTCAACAGACAGCGCAAGGTTTGGTGGAGTAAGAATTCGTGGGTACAAAAATTTGCCGATGACTGCGTTTAGTTATGTTGCAAAATGTTGTACTGAAGGCGATGTTCCACTGAGAGAGTATTCGGGAACAACGTACTGGTACAATTTCATGCGCGGCTTGCATGAATATACTGGTCAGCCTTACATTAACCCCATTACCGGATTGCCCACTGCCTACTTATTCAGCGGTGATCCTGTTAACCAATCTGGTTGGAATGACGGCATTTGGGTTGATGGGACAATATTTTATCCTGCAGATCGCCGCATGGCGTTGTGTTCGGGTCCTTTTACCATGGCACCGGGCGATACGCAGGAGGTTGTTGTTGCCGCAATCGCCGCGCAAGGACAAGACAGATTGTTGAGTGTTTCACAATTGAAAGCATCCGCCAAAATTATTCAGCAGATTTTTGACAGTGGTTTTCGTGATATTCCGCCTGCTGTAACAACGGGTGTGGAAGCTTCGGGGAGTAATGCCTCAATCCGCATTGAAGCGGATGGCGCAAGAATCGGTGTTGAGAGTATGACGGCATCGCTCAAAAAATATGACGGCACAATCATTGCCGCCTCTTCGTTATATGATGACGGTTCGCATGGAGACGAAAGTGCAGGCGATCATCGTTTTGAAACACTCCTCTCGCTTCCGCAGCAGTCGGAAGGATTGTTTCTTGATATTCTTGTCCGGTACGCAAACGGCGATACGCTGGCATGGAACCATGTTGCTGACAATATCACGACGGCTCTTCCTCTGACAATTGTGCCGCACATTGTTTCTGATAATATCAACCAGGATGGAATTGCAAACCCCGGTGAAGATATCCGCTACACGCCGACAACAACGAATGGATCGGCAGTCACACTAACAGACCTTTCAATCAGTCAGGTGTCTCATGCGTTGCCGTGGAGAGATACGACGGAGTATATCACGATCGCACAGCTTGGTCCCGCATCGCAGTCGGCAACGACGTACAATCCGGACGACCCGTCAACCTATTTTTCATTTAGCCTCTATTCCTGGTACGATGCGTCAACGATCGCTGAGATTCTTGTCACCAGAGATGCTCACAATAATGTTTGGCTTGACACGTTAACATTTCCTGTTCAGCCACTGCTCTATCCGTTCGTGAGCGGCACGACCCGGCACGTGAGCGGTAACGCTGACGGCGCTTTCGATGTCACAGTTGTTGAAGCCCGGAAAACAACAAATCATACCTATTTCATTTCGTGGGTTGATTCGATCAACGCAAATGGAGTTCCGGGATATTCTGTGATTGATTCGGCTACGTCACAAATGCTTTTGGTGAACCATCCCTTGCCGGATGTGTATGGGCACACAAGCCCGGAGATTGACGGGTTCAGAGTGCTGATTGGTTCGATTGATACGCTTACTGGAATTCGGTATTGGTTTGGCAATACAAATAATTGGATGCGCCCTGATTCGGCTTCGCTGTCTTTGGATGCATATAGCGGAACTATCGGCATTGCCTATGATCATTGGTATTCGCATTCAACATTTACTCCGGCACAGTTGAATGACCTTGAAATTGATTTTGCGTTTGCAGATACTTCCGGTACTGTGGTGAATCCAAACGATTTTTCAGCTTCTTTCGCATACCGTTATCTCAGAAATGCAGCCGCTCCGCCGGCGCAGCCGTCATTTGCGCCATTTATCGTTCATGCCGGATCAGGTTTTCCGTTTCAGGATTACAACAAGTCAATGCCGCTTGCAGCGTACGAAGTGCTTGGCACACAAAAGCGAAGATTAATGGTTGGATTTCTTGAGAACAATGTTCCGGGAGGATTAGTTGACGGCAAATATTGGCCGCCTTATCATATTGGAAGCAACAACACCGACACAACCGGACCGATGGAATGGTTTTTTGTTTTCAATAAAGATTACAGCACCTCGGCTGATCCCGCATTGGAAGTTGATCTTCAAACCACGACAGTGCCGATGATCATATTTGGAACACCGGCGAGAGGTGGGATGTGGACAGGCGGGTACCTTCGTTTTTACGCTCATCACCGTCCAACGAACCAGGATGTTTGGGCATTTGCTCCATCGAAAGACGTCGCCCTGCCGCCGGTAATGTTAAATCTGTTTCAGAATTATCCGAATCCGTTCAACTCTTCGACAACCATTCAATACGGAATTCCGATGAGAGGGAAAGTGACGGTGAAAATTTACGATATTCTCGGCAGAGAAGTGAAGACGCTGGTAAACTCCGTTCAACCCGGCGGCGTATATAAAACATCGTGGGATATGCAGACAGATGAACACATTCAAGTTTCAAGCGGTATATATTTTTACTGTGTAATGTTTTCGGGAGACGATCCTGCGCACACATCGTTTGTTGGCGTGAAAAAAATGCTGGTGTTGAAATGAAGTGCGATGCAGTGATTGTTGGAGCGGGAATCGTCGGGCTTGCGTGCGCGCTGAAATTGAATCTCGCTCATCCGAAAAAGAAAATTATTGTTCTTGAAAAAGAAGACCGCGCAGCACAACATCAAACGGGAAACAACAGCGGCGTTATCCATTCCGGAATTTATTACAAGCCGGGAAGCCTCAAAGCAAAAAATTGCATCGAAGGATACCACCAGCTTCTTCAGTTTTGCCGGAGCTATGATATTCCGTTTAACATCTGTGGGAAAATTATTCTTGCTTCGTTGCAGAATGAACTACCCCGGCTTCACGATCTTTTTCAACGCGGGAAGCAAAATGGTTTAAGCGGTATTCGCCTGCTTTCTTCCGGAGAAATCAAAGAGATTGAGCCGTTTGCAGAAGGAGTAGCGGGAATTTTTGTTCCGCAAACCGGCATTGTGGATTACAAGCGGGTTGCGGCAAAATATGCCGAACTCATCACACAGCGCGGCGTTGAAATCCGCTGCCGTACACGCGTTGCCGCGCTTCGTTCCAACGCGCGTTGTGTTCACGTTGTAACGAACTCGGATATCATCGAAGCTTCCGTTGTGGTGAACTGCGCCGGACTTCATTCTGACAGAGTGGCCCGCCGCGGCGGGTTTCCAAATCTGGACGTACGTATTATTCCTTTTCGCGGAGAGTATTACACACTGAAACCCCAAAGTGAGAAACTCGTTCACGGATTGATTTATCCTGTTCCCGATCCCGCTTTTCCGTTCCTTGGAGTACATTTCACAAAACAGATTGACGGAGGAGTCGAGGCGGGACCGAATGCCGTGCTCGCGTTCAAGCGGGAAGGATACCGGAAAAGTGACATCAATATTCGGGATGCGTGGGAAACACTAAGCTGGCGCGGATTTCAGAAAGTAGCACGGCGGTACTGGAAAGTCGGTGTGGAAGAAATGTTCCGCTCGTACAGCAAAAAAAAATTTGTCCGTTCATTGCAAAAATTAGTTCCTTTGATCACCGAAGACGATCTGGAGACCGGCGGCGCGGGCGTTCGTGCGCAAGCATGCCATCGCGATGGTTCGCTTCTCGATGATTTCTATTTTATTGAAGATCAACGCGTTGTTCATGTCTGCAACGCACCGTCGCCGGCGGCAACAGCGTCGCTGTCAATCGGCGAAACGATAGCACAACGTGCGGCGCTGCGTTTTTCGTGAATTAAGCAATCGGATTGATACGCAACTGGTTACGCTTTTATTCCGGTTTTTCTTGCCCCTTCCCAGCCAATCATTGCTTGCTTACGGACTGAACCCCAGCGGTATTCGCCGATCTTTCCAACTTTTTTAATTACACGGTGGCACGGAATGAGATATGCTACCGGATTGTGTGCCAATGCGGAACCTACTGCTCTCGATGCGCGCGGCATGCCGATCGCTTCCGCAATGCGGTCGTACGATGTTAGATGTCCTTCCGGAATTTTCAAAAGCGCCTCCCACACTTTGATTTGAAACGGAGTTCCTTGAACAAGCAGCGTCATTTTCATCTTCTTGTGCCTGTGAAAGACTGCTTCGGCAGCAGAGCGCAATGCATCTCGCGCATGAATGATTTTTGCGTTATGCCATTCCTCATGCAGTTCTCGAACAGCAGATCGTTCATCATCAATAAAGTCGAGCTTGCAGATTTTTTCTCCGGTGCTTGCAAGCAGAAATTTTCCAAACGGGCTGTCGAAGATTCCGTACGTAATTTGCAAATCCGCACCCCGTTTTTTAAATGTTCCCGGCGATACACCTTCAATTGAAATAAAAAGATCGTGCAGGCGGCTTGTGCCGGAAAGCCCGGATTCAAATGCCGCTTCTTCCGTTGTGGAATTGCGTCGCAGCATTTCTTTGGCGTGCGTGACGGTGATGTACTGGAGAAATTTTTTCGGACTAACGCCCGCCCAGCGCAGGAACAGCCGCTGAAAATGAAATTGGCTTATGCGCAGTTCACGCGCGACATCGGCAAGCTCAGGCTGCGCATCGTAATGCGAAGAGATAAATTCCAGCGCGTGCGCAATTGTCTGGTAGTGAAACGATTTTTCATGCATTGCATTTCCTTTCTCTCATGTTGCTGATATGAAAATACAGCCGCACATGTTCATTATCAATCCGATTCTTGCGCATTATCATGAGTGAAACATCAACATTAATTTTTCTTCCTTCGCTTGCATCCGGCTTTCAATTGCTGTACCTTGATTAACAGAACGAAGCGATCCTCCAGAAAAATTCCCGCGTTGCTTCCGCCAAAAGATGAAATACGGCGGATTTTCAATCCGCCCAAAATTCACCGTTTATTAACGCATCACAGAAAGGCATTGTATGTCAGCCGAGCATTCTGCGGTGGCAAAAACTATTTCGCCGCCGTCTCATCAACCGTGGCGTGAACTTACAGCAGCGTACCAATCGTCCGACCTTCGCCGCAGTGTGTGGCAGGTAGCAAATTCGTTCATTCCGTATTTTGTTTTATGGTACGCAATGTACCGCAGTCTTGAAATTTCATATTTCCTTACGCTCGCGCTGGCAATTCCAACAGCGGGATTTCTCGTCCGCATCTTCATTATTTTTCACGACTGCGGGCACGGATCATTTTTCAAATCACAAAGAGCGAATACCATTGTCGGCATCATCGGCGGCTTTCTTGCATTCGCTCCGTATCATCAATGGCGGCACGATCACGCACTGCACCACGCAACCGGCAGCGATCTGGATCAGCGCGGCATCGGCGATGTGTGGATGCTGACAATTGAAGAATATGTTGCGCTCTCGCGCTGGAACCGTTTTAAGTACCGCATTTTTAGAAATCCATTCGTCATGTTTGGCATCGGGCCTCTCTTCATGTTCTTTATCTCGCACAGAACAGTTTCCCCCTCGTCGGGAAAGAAAGAGCGGCGCGGCGTGTACTGGACGAATGCCGCGCTGGCGGCACTCGTTATTGCGATGAGTTTCCTTATCGGGTTCTGGAGCTATGTTGCCGTAATGCTGCCGGTGCTTTCGCTCGCCGGAACGTTCGGTGTGTGGCTCTTTTATGTGCAGCATCAGTTTGAAGATTCATACTGGGTGCGGCACAAGGAATGGAGTTTCGAATCGGCGGCGCTGGAAGGAAGCTCGTTTTACAAGCTGCCGAAAATTCTGCAGTGGTTCAGCGGGAATATCGGATTCCATCACATTCATCATCTCAGCCCGCGCATTCCCAATTATTTTCTGAACAAATGCCAGAACGCAACACCGCTCTTTCAGGAAGTGAAAGCGATCACGCTTCTTCAAAGCCTGAAGGCGCTCACGTATCGTTTGTGGGATGAAAAACGGCGCGTGCTGGTGGGGTTCCGGTACATCAAAAAAATGGGACAAACGACATAGCGGCTGCAGATGGTTGTTACATCGCGTGCTGCGGGTGAAGGAAATTATATTTCATTTCTTCGGCAAAATCTACTGCCTGCTGTCGGTCTTGAAAATGGAACGCCGCCGTTCTTCTTCTGAATCCCATCACTTTCTTTGAGCATTCCAGCCGCCAGACTGTCGGGTCGGAATCGCGGTGAATAATTTCGAGGCGCATATTGGGATGCTGTGCAATAACCGTTCTTTCTGTCATAAGACATTCCTTTCAGCATCACAACGCAGGGCAGAGGCGGTGCGTTCCGTGGGAAAAAGCTCAAAAAGAATTATTCAATCCGGGGCTATGGAAGTTCAGATGAAGAATCGGTACATTCCTTCAACAAAAACCGAGTGATATTTTCCTGACCTCAAGGAGACATGTCATGCAATCGTTAATTTTTTTACGCAGCTTGTATGGTTTTCTTTTGCTTGGATGTTTTTTCATTTTTATCGGGTGTGAGAAGACAACGCAAATTGTTACTCCAATTACTGACAACAGTATATTGACAAATCCCGCTGTTCAGCCTAAAGTGATATTGACAAATCCAGTCGACGGCGGAGTGGGTCCGTTCAATCTTTTCGCACCGGGGCGGAATTATGCAAAGCCATATTTCTTTATCCAATTTAATAAGCTCATGGACATTTCTACATTTAACTCCAGGGCAGTGTCAGTTGAAGGTTTTGGATACTCTGTCACAGCTTACCCGCAGATATTATTCTATTCAGGGCCATCTTCCTACACCGACATCGTAGGGTTTTTTGTGTATCGTGTCTCTTCGTATTCCTCAGACAGAGTGTTGTATCCGATTGGAAAAAAAATCACCGTTAAAATAGATTCTTCTGTACAGGATGTTAATGGTAACCATCTTGCCACGCCATATTCTTTTACTTTTACCCCGGAGCCTTTCTTCCGGACAGTGGAATTTTCTCCTCAGGATAACGACACGATTGCTCCTTCGTATTTCACTACCACAGTAGTTTTTAACAACGATGTCAATTCAACAATTTTTTCGTCATTGCACTTTTCTCCTTCAATTAATGGGCGTTGGAATATGTCAGGAATACCCTCCTATGAAGCTGTATTTACCCCCACGTCCTCGCTTCCGTTTAGCTCACAATACACCATCACAGTTGATCAAAATGCCCGGGATGTTGTTGGTAATCCCATCCACGTCTCAGCACAGTCTCATTTCTTTACTTCGCCTTTTACAATTATCAGCAGTGATCCAAGCGATGGTTCAACAAATAACTCGCTTGGCTCTTTAATTGCTGTTAACTTCTCAGGTCGTATGGATACGGCATCTGTACACAGTGCATACAGTATTTCTCCCGTCACTAATGGAAATTTTTCATTTGGGTATAGCCAGCTTATTTTTCAACCGTCGCGAGGGTTGCTTCCCGGAACGATTTACACAGTGACAATCGGAAATACTGCGAGAGCATACGACGGAACTGTTATAGCGCAGCCATTTACATTTTCATTCTCTACGCAACCCTTTGAAATATCGTCAACCTATCCTAACGATGGTGATATCGGAGTATCAAAGCAGTCGTATATTACCGTCAATTTTCAGTGCGGGATAGATACTTCCACGATTAGCTCGGCATTCACTATTCAGCCCGCTGTAGCTGGAACTTTTTCATCCTATTACAATTCGTCATTCCAATTCTTGCATACAGAACCTTTCAGTGGCAACACTGTTTATACAGTTCGAATTTCTAAAGCTCTAAAAACCTATTCAGGCGGTAATTTGCCTGAAGATTACATCTTCTCATTCACGACTGAGCCGTAAGATTATATGCTCGAACAAGATTACTTCATGAGAATGATCAGCCAGCTTGCCGCTGTGCTCTCGGAAGTGCTCTTTCATAAAAAGGCACAGCAGTTGGAAGAGGCACGCGGCGGCATTCGCACCGGTGTGAAGTCGCTTCTCGGCTTCGATCTTGATCTCCTGCATTCGTTTTCTGATGCACAAATTCTTGAATTGCTCAACTCGAGCGGGGAACTTGATGCTGCCAAATGTTACGCAGCAGCAATGCTGTTGAAAGAAGAAGCAGCTATTGATGCGCTGGAAAATAAAAAAGCCGAGAGTGTCAACACTACAGCAAAAGCGCTGAGCATGATGCTTGAGCTTCTCCTTTCCGATATCGCGCCGCTTCCCGCAACGCTCGGTTCGGAAGCAGATGCGCTGATTGAAACGATATTGCCGTATGAACTGCCGCTGCATGTCGAAGAAAAAGTCTTTCGTTATTACGAATTGACCCGGCGATACGGCAAAGCAGAAGATATTTTGTTCGAACTTGTTGAGCGTTCACGTCAGTTCGGAAAAGAGGGAGTAAAATTCTACGAACGCCTGCTTCAAAAACCCGATGGTGAGTTACGGGCAGGGAATTTACCGCGCGGCGAGGCGGAAGAAAGCGCTGCCGAGTTGCATAAAATCATCGGCTCGTAGACAGAAAACATACGGAACACTTTTTGAACGTTTAGTTGTTGATGAAATCGAAAGGAATGTTGTAATGATTCAGGATACAGTTGCGAAAATCAAACACAAAATCAGGGCGAGCCGCTCAATCAAAGAAGCGAGCAAGAGCGATTTACTGGCGCTGGTTTTGACGCTCGAGCACGAAGTAAACGAGCTTGCAAAAACGCACAGTGAACATGCCGAAAGCATCACCGGCTTTACCGAGATTTCGGCGCACGAGGCAACCCGCAACGTGCGGAATCAACGTCTGCTTGCGGTTGCGCTGGACGGATTGCGCTCGTCAGTACAAGGATTTGAGAAATCACATCCCAAGCTCGTTGAAAATGTAAATGCAATTTGCTTGATGCTTTCTAATAGCGGAATTTGAACAAAAAAAATTACAGAAGAAAATGTTTTTCTATCACACAGGAGAATTGCAATGAAATTTTTTCCGGCGTTTTACGCCATGGCGCCTAAGGCACTCATTTCTTTTTTGATGATGTTTATATTCGCTGTCTGTGTCAACGCGCAGACTCATTCAACACCGGCGGAAAAAATCTATGACGAAGCTGCCAATGCCAAAAGCGACATTGCACATTCCATAGCGCTGGCAAAGCAATCGCGCAAAAATGTGCTGATTGACTTCGGAGGCAATTGGTGCATCTGGTGCCACCGGCTCGATTCGCTTTTTCATACCAACAAGAAGATAGCCGGTTTGCTGGAGAAAAAATTCATTGTTGTTCATGTGGACATCGGAAAGTTCGACAAGAATCTCGACATTGCGGAAACATACCATGCAGAGTTGAAAAAAATGGGAGTCCCCGCGCTTGTTGTGCTGAACGATGACGGCGAATTCCTTAAGGTTGAAAATACCGGTGAGTTGGAAAATGGAAAGGGTCATTCACCGGCGAAAGTGCTGAAATTTCTTAGAGCATATTCACCTGTATAATGCCGGCAGGCGCCCCGCACTTATCATGCGCTGACACGCTGCCGGGTAAGCAGTGTGTTGATTGAACGCACAAAGCTGGAAAAATCCAGCGGCTTAAGATGAAACGATGACGCGCCGAGTTTCATCGCTTCATAGGCAGTATCAATATTGGGATACGTTGTAATAAGAACAACGGGGGGATGCGATGGGGCATAGACAGCTTTTTCAACGATAGTAATGCCCGGCAAACAAGGGAGCTGCACTTCTGTAATCACAAGATCAAACCGGAAGACGTTAAGCGCTGCGATTGCGTTTTCACCATCAGAAGCGCACACGCATTTGTAGCCCTCATCTCCAAGCAGTGTGCAAATGGATTCTCGCACGGCTTGTTCTGGTTCGGCAAGAAGAATTATTTTTGGCATAACGCTCTCACTTTTTATTTTTCCTGCTTTACGAAAAGGGCTGCAACAGCAGTGCCAGTTTTTGCGGAATAAAATTTTCGTTTCCTTCCCTTCATTGTTCAGCCATTTCTTCTGAAAAGAATCGTACGGAGACATCCTCCTTTTGAATTTGCGCCGTTCCTTGGCAGGCTTGCGCGCCATAGGATTGCATCCTTGCACTATGGCCGGTATTGCATCGTGCATTTCTGCATGACAACTGCAGCAATTGTTTTCAACAGGTTGGGGAAAAAAGCGAGCCTGAGGCAAAATGCCGCCGCATAAATTTTTGGTATGGCGCTTGTAGAGAAATTAAGCAGAAGTCAAAAACCCGGCGACTCAAAAAAATAAACAGGAAAGAAATCATGAAATTACGAATCACATTTTTGATCAATCTGTTTCTTGCCGTTGCATTCGGCAGCGGCATTGCGCAGACATCACAGTCGAAAACTTTTACGGTTGAACCGGCAAGCGAATTGCGGGTCGATGGAACATCAACACTGCACAGCTTTACGTTTGAAGCAAAACAGATTGATGGAACACTTCAGGCAAATAATTTCTTTGCTTCCCGTACGTCGGCATTACAACAAGAAGCGATCGAACAGATGGAGATATCTATTCCGGTCGTAAAGCTTGAAAGCGAACACAGCGGGATGAACAGCAACATGCAGGAAGCGATGAAAGCCGATAAGTTTCCGGACATTTCGTACCGGCTTGTTTCGGCAGAAGTGAAAGAAACCGGTAACAACTCTGCAGAAACATTTGTCCTCTCAGCACAGGGATATTTGAAGATCGCCGGCGTCGAAAAAATGATCGGTATGGAAGTTACCGCGAAACGTCTTCCATCGGGCGAACTTGAATTAACCGGCTCGAAAGATTTACTGATGACTGACTTCGGTATCGGGCCGCCGACAATGATGTTCGGCACAATCAAAACCGGAGACAAGGTCACGGTTCGTTTCGATTTGATACTTGCGGAACGGGACGAAAATTCCCGCGCATCAATTCGTTGAAAAAAATAATGAACACCATTTCCCCAGATTCAATTATGAAAAAGGAAACAATTATGAAAACGTCAATGAAAATTTTTGCAGCGCTGCTCGTGGCAAGCCTGGCATACAGCCGGCAGCCGAGTGAAAACCCGGGTGGGGCAGCATCTTCATCAGCATCCAGCAAAGAATCGGGCGTAAGCCAAAATGTTCTGCCGCACTATCCGGGCATAAGCCCCTTTGGCAGATTTCAAACGCTCGGGTTTGTTCAATCAGTGAACGATAATAAAGATTATAACACACGCCTCTACCTGTTTTTGAAACAAGCACGGTTTGGTGTGAACGGCAATTACGACGACGTGAAATATGAATTTCAATTGGCATTAGGCGGCGAGGAAGCGATCAAAACATCTCCGGCGGTTGCACTCTCTCTTCTCGATTTAGATGCAGAGATTCCGCTGTCGTCTTCGTTCTTTGTCAAAGCCGGCCAGTTCAAAATTCCGTACAGCCGGGAAGAATTGACGAACACGGGAAATTTGCAATTTGCCGATCGTTCCATTGACAACCTCGCATTCAGACTTGGACGCGATGTCGGCGCTGCGGTGTACGGCAACAGCGGAGATTTCACCGGTGTGCTTGGCGTCTTCACTGGCGGCGGACGCGATATTCCTGTAAGCTATCTTCCGGAAAATATCGGGGTACCAATGACAGTTCTCCGCGTTGGAATGAATCACAATTACGACAAACGCGTTTTCAATCTCAGTCAATCATCATACAACGCCGCAAACGGCTGGGCATTTTTCATCAACGGCTTGTATGTGAAAGATTCAAAAGTCGGACATTCGACTGCAATGAATGTGAAAAGTGTTGATAAATCGCTTTTGTTAGACCAGAACTGGAATCCCTATATTGCAAAATCTCCGATCGTGCAAGGCACATTATGGCAAGCAGGAATTGATGCAGCATACCGTACGGCACTGAACCCGGCAGCATCGTTGTCAGGGGAAGTCGAATTGAATCACGGCGTGTTCACAAACAGCTACGGCACGGTACAGACGACCGGCGGAAGAGCGCAAGCGGGAATTTATGAAAAGCCGTATGAACTTGCAGTGCGTTATGCATTCATCCGCCCGGATGTGAACTTTGCAGTAACAGGCAGCACTGGGAAAACAGCGAACCTTTTCGGCAATAGCGATTGGATGCATCAGGTCACAGTAGCAGTTTCGTATTATCTCAAAAGCGATCGCGTAAAACTTACCGCGGACATTCCGGTGCTCTTCGGTGTTCCGGTTGTCAATGATCCGGTGAGCGGCGCGTATGTGGTAACACAGCAACCCGATCAGGTCACCTACATCACCACTGCCGCACCGAACACGGCAACAATTGCGCGGCAGACTGTTGTCAGCGCGCAAATGCAGCTTCAGGTTATTCTGTAGTAACCGAATTAATAAGCACGCGATGGAGTCCGCTTTCAAGCGGACTCCATCTGCTTCAAGCAGTACACACATGAAACGCATAACATCAATAACGTCTCTTCTTCTTATCGTGCTGGTGGCGCCGGCGTTCAATGTCTGTTTGGCGCAAATACAGATATCAGGCGCTCCCGATCTTTCCATCTTCACACTTGAGCCGAACAGCAAAATTTGGTTTGAAGGCACAACAACAATCAGCACTTTTGATTGTGTAAGCAACACGATAGACGGCGTCGCATATCTCTCATCAGAAACCCAAAACGCGCGCAAGCGTGTACTGGTTGCGGTGCCAATCGTGAGCTTGAATTGCGGCAAAGAAGAAATGAACAGTGACATGTACCGGGCATTAAAAGAGCGGCTGTTTCACTCGATCAATTATGAAATGCTTGATGCTGAACCGGTCGTTTCGCGTGATACGGCGCCCGGATGGTTCACCGCCAGAACGCGGGGACGATTAACAATTGCCGGAAAGACCGCTATCATAGAAATGATTGTTCACGTCAAAGAGATGCGCTCCGGAATGTACCGTGTAGAAGGAAGCAAAGCTCTTTCAATGAAAGAATTCAGCATTGATCCCCCGTCGAAATTCTTTGGATTGATTCGGGTGAAAGATACGCTTGTCGTTCACTTCGATCTCACCGCAAGTATTCATCCTGCGTTTGTGCTCGACAGAACCAAGTCAACAACCGGAACTGAACCCCACAATGATTTTCAAAACGGAAAATAAGGCGTGCCGCCGCTCTATGAAATTTTCGGTTCATTGATCTTAAGGCGCACCATTTTCCGATATAATGTTGAAGCATTAATTCCTAACCGCCGGGCTGCCTCCGTGCGGTTCCATTCAGCGCTTTCCAATACGCGGCGTACATGCCGGCTTTCGTATTGTTCAAGTGCTTCGCTCAGATTTTCCGGGCTGTCGTTTGGATTTTCGTCGCTTGTTTGCACCGCTAACGGCAAATCATTAAGAGTAATGAGATCGCCGCGGCACAGCAACACGGCACGCTCGATGATATTTTCCAGCTCGCGCACTTGTCCTTTCCATTCGTACTGCATCAACGCCTTCATTGCCTGATTGTCAACTCCTTTGATGGCTCGCTTCAGCTCAGCGTCGTATTTTTGAATGAAATGGTCAACAAACAACGGAATGTCTTCCTTCCGTTCCTGAAGCGTCGGCAATGTGATTTCCACAATATTCAGCCGGTAATATAAATCTCTGCGGAATGCACCTTGCTCCACTTCCTGCGCGAGGTCTTTGTTCGTCGCGGCAAGAATGCGGACATCAACGGTAAACGACGTTTCCGAGCCGAGCGGCTTGATTTCTTTTTCCTGAATTACACGCAGCAGTTTTACCTGCATGTGTTCGGGCAATTCGCCGATCTCATCGAGAAAAATTGTGCCGTTGTCCGCCGATTTGAAATGCCCGTCATGATTTCCAGCCGCACCGGTGAACGCTCCTTTTTTGTACCCGAAAAATTCCGATTCATACAGATTTTCCGGAATGGCGCCGCAGTTGACGGGAACAAACGGCTTCTGCGCGCGGTCGCTGTTTGCATGAATTGCACGCGCGACCAGCTCTTTTCCCGTTCCGCTCGCGCCGGTGATGAGAACGGTTGTGTTCGCCATGCTGACGCGCTTGATCATTTCAAACACGGAGTTCATTGCCGGACTTTGACCGATCATTGAGCCTACATCGAACGCATGATTAATCTCCTTGCGAAGCAGCTTGTTTTCCAGTGCGAGCTGCTTATGACGCATAAGGTGATTGATCCGTACGATCACTTCATCAAACTCAAGCGGCTTCAACAGATAATCGGAGGCGCCTCTCCGCAGCGCCCGCACAGCGGTTTCCACTGAGGCATACGCGGTGATCAGCACGACAAGCGTTTGCGGAGAAATCTTCACGGCTTCGTCAAGCACTTCCATCCCGCCGACGCGCGGCATGTTGATATCGGTGATAAGAATGTCGTAGTCATCCTTTTCAAGTGCGTTCAATGCTTCTTGTCCGTCGGAAACAGGTGTGCAGCGGTACCCTTCGTCTCTCAGTACCATCGCAAGCGAATCGCGGATTTCCTTTTCGTCGTCCGCAAGCAGAATTGTTCCTTTCATTTTTCGTTCCTCTTCGCGGGCAGTTCAATGATGAATGTTGTTCCTTCGCCCACAACAGATTCCACGCGAATCGTGCCACCGATTTTCGTAACGATGCCGTGGCTGACCGAAAGCCCAAGCCCCGTTCCTTTGCCCACAGGTTTCGTGGTAAAGAACGGCTCGAATATTTTTTGATGAAGCTCTTTAGGAATTCCTGTGCCGTTATCTTCAACTTCGAGGCGGACAGTTTCACTGTCCGATGTCGTATGAAGAACGATGCGTCCGCCGGCGGCGGATTCGCGGTCTTTCACAGCATCAGCGGCATTGAGCAAAAGATTGGCAATCACTTGATGAATCTGGTCCGGCACGCACGTCACACGCGGAAGTTCCCGCTCCAAATCGAGAACCACTTCGATGTTCCGGAAACGCGTGTCGTGTTTCATCAGGCCGACGGCGGATTGAACGATGTCGTTGATCTGCGCCTGCTTCACTTCTGCAGATGACGGGCGGGAAAAATCCACAAGGTCCCGTTCGATTTTATGAATGCGGTTGATCTGGTCGCGTACTTTCGCCAGGCTTTCCTGCACAAACACATCGTCAGTTTTCCGTTGCAAAAGTTGAACGAGCGAAGAAATCGCGGTCAACGGATTCCCGATCTCATGTGCAACACCCGCCGCCAGATGCCCGACCGTTGCAAGCCGCTCGGACTGCTGAAGTTTTTCTTCGTTCAACCGCTGCTCTGTTACGTCCCGCATGATCAGCGCTTTGCCGACGACGTCGCCGGTTTCATTATTGATGAGCGCTTCGGTAAGCTGAACATGGATCTGGCGCCCGGCTTTTGTGAGTCGTTCGGTTTCGTAATTTTGAACGTAACCGAGCGTCGCGACACGTTCGGTTAAATAGTCCAGTTCGCGTTTGTCAAGAAGTTCTTGCGGCGACAGCATGGTGATGGATTTCCCGATAATGTCTTTCTGTTCCCATCCGAACGTTTTCTCAGCGCCGTAGTTCCATGTTGTAATGATATTCTGATTATCCAGCGAGATGATTGCATCGGCAGAATTTTCAATGATGTTGCGGTAGCGCGTTTCAACGGCTTCCAGCTTTTGCCGGTACATGCCGCGGTAATTGTACACCGTCCACGACGCCCAGATGATCACGAACAGCGCCGTGATAATTCCGCGCGTGAAAAACAGCCATTGGAGATGGTCGAACGGAACGCCGCTGAAAAATACGTCTTCGATGATTTCAAAAAAGCCGTACACAAATCCGATAATAATCACCGACGTGAACAGCACGTACCAAAAGCGGACGTGCTTTAGAAAATCATTCAAATTATGCAGAAATAACGGTGTCATTGCGTCACTTGTCCGATGCCGTCTTGTAATCACGACAGCACTTTCTTACATTGCAGTGTGTTACGGGGATTGTATCGGCAACATATATATTCTCTGACCGATTTCATTGTACATTATTTTTCCTGTTGACGCAAGAGCAGTAATCACGTGTATGGCATACCTCGAAAGCATTCATCTTCACCCGATCAAGGCGCTCGATCCGGTCACCGTTGAGGAAACGGCAATTCTTCCCGGCGGGGCGTTAGCACACGACCGTGAGTTTGCACTATTCGATGCGGCTGGAAAATTTGTCCGCGGGAAAAATAATCCGGACGTCCATCTGCTTCGCACAACATTCAACAAAAGTTTCGATGAAGTGGCGGTACAGATCCATGGGGAAACGAGCGGAGCGGCATTTCCGCTCCGCGATCATTGCCCGGAATTCGAAGCGTGGTTGAGTGAATATTTCGGATTTCCTGTGACCATCCGGCGAAACACGACGAACGGCTTTCCGGACGATACCGGCGCGTGGGGACCAACGGTTGTGAGCAGCGCGAGCATAGGAGAAGTAAGCCGCTGGTTCGGCAATGTAGGTGCTGATGAAATACGCAGACGTTTCCGTCCGAACCTCGTTATCGGCGGGACACTTCCGTTTTGGGAAGATTGTTTATTTGGCGAAGAAAATTCTGCCGTTCACTTCACGATCGGCAGCGTGCAATTCGAGGGAATCAATCCGTGCCGGCGATGCGTCGTGCCGACGCGAAATCCGGTAAACGGCGAAGTGCTCAGAAATTTCCAAAATGAATTTTCAAAAAAGAGAGAAGCCGCATTGCCGCCGTGGGCAATGCGTTCACGCTTCAGCGATTTTTACCGGATGAGTGTGAATACAAGAATACAACCGAAGGAGGCAGGAAAGCGCCTGCACGCCGGAGACGAAACCTCAAATGCAGGATACCTCTGAGGCGCCTGCACTTTTTTTGTGCTGTCAGTTTTCATCATTCACAATTATAAAGGATGTACAATGAAAAAATTTTTCTCGCTTCTGCTCGCGGCATTCTCCATGCTGCCCGTTGTTGCACAGCAGCCACCGGCTGAAAAACGGCCATTCACCATCGCCGATCTCTACAACATTAAAGGCGTCGCCGATCCGCAGATTTCTCCTGACGGAAAGAAAATTGCATTCACTGTCATACAAAGTTTTCTTGAGAAAGGAAAAGTGAACGCCGATATCTATGTGATGAATGCAGACGGCAGTGCTATCCGTCAGCTTACTGATAATCCTGCTGCGGATAATAGCCCGCGCTGGTCGCCGGACGGGAAGTCGCTCTTGTTCCTTTCGACACGGAAAGACGGACAACAGGCGTGGCTGCTGCCGCTTGAGGGCGGCGAGCCAAAACAGCTCACACATATTTCTACCGGCGTTGATAATATAGAATGGCTTGCGGACGGAAAATGGCGCTTTACGCCATCCCGTACAGCAGGACATTTCGTCTACACCAGCGACGTCTTTCCGGAGTGCGGCGCAAATGACGACTGTAATAAAAAAATAAATGAAAGCATGGAAAACGGCCCGATTCAGGCGCACATGGCAGACCATTTGATGTACCGCCACTGGACGGAATGGAAAGACGGGCATCGCACGCATACTTTCGTGTACGATATTGAAAAGAACACCTCGGTTGATGTTTCGCCCGGCGATTGGGACGCACCGGCGTTTTCGCTCGGCAGCAGCGGGCTTGCAGTTTCTCCTGACGGGAAAGAGATCAGTTTCGACTCAAACCACGATCCAAACGAGCAGGAAACGACAAATAAAGATGTCTTTGTTGCTTCCTCTGAAGGCGGGGCGCCGAAAAATATTACTGAAGAGAACAAAGCGTACGACGGCACGCCGCAGTTTTCTCCCGACGGAAAATACATCGCTTACCGCACACAGAAAATTCCTGCATACGAATCGGATCTGTTTCGCCTTGCGCTGTATAATCGGGAAACCGGAGAGAAAACTCTTCTCACTGGAAAAGAAAATTTTGATAACTGGATTGACGATTTTAAATGGGCGCCTGATTCGAAGAGCATTTATTTCCTCGGTGAAGTGAAAGGGCACGTTCCGCTCTACAACATCAACATCAAAACGAAACGCATCGAAGAAATTATTGACGCAAAAACAATTGATGCGTTCGACATTTCTCCCGATGGAAAATTTATTGTTTTTAACCGCCGCTCAATCAGTGAGCCGGTAGATATCTGGCGCTGCACATCGCAAGGGAAAGAATTACGGCGGCTGACGTTCTTCAATAAACCGGTGGAAGACTCTGTGGATATTCGCCCGGCGGAAGAAATCTGGGTCAATTCACCGACCGGCGTGAAGGTGCAGACATTCATTGTGAAGCCGCACGATTTTGATCCGTCAAAAAAATATCCGCTCATTCTTAATGTGCACGGCGGACCGCAGGGACAATGGGAAGATGCATTCCGCGGCGATTGGCAGACATATCCGGGCTCCGGGTACATCGTAGCATTTCCGAATCCGCATGGTTCGACCGGCTTCGGACAGGAATACACGGCAGAAATTTCAAAAGATTGGGGAGGGAAAGTGTACGAAGACGTGATGGCGGTAGCGGATTCGCTGGCAAATCTTCCGTACGTGGACAGCACGCGCATGGGTGCGATGGGCTGGTCGTACGGCGGCTACATGATGATGTGGCTTGAAGGACACACGACACGCTTCAAAGCAATTGCCGCGATGATGGGCGTGTACGATTTGCGCGCGATGTACAGCGCAACGGAAGAATTGTGGTTCCCGCAATGGGATTTGAACGGCACGCCATGGACTTCCGATCTTTACGCAAAATTCTCGCCGGGCAATTTCGTGCAGAATTTCAAAACGCCGTGTTTGGTCATCACCGGCGAACAGGATTTTCGCGTTCCGTATACGCAAAGCCTGGAATTTTTCACCGACTTGCAGGAAATGGGCGTGCCGTCGCGGCTGATCGTTTTCAAGAACGACGGACATTGGCCCAATGGCGTGAAATCCATGCCGCTCTATTACAACGCGCATCTCGATTGGTTTCACAAATATTTAGGCGGCGCTCCCGCTCCGTACGATATGACAAAAATGGTGCGGAACGAGGCGTTCGAAAAGAAATAACCGTCGCATCGGATGTAGGACACCTTAGCGGTGTCCTACACCGTTTTATTTTCACGGGTAAAAATAGTTTTCGAATAAATGATCACTCTTCTCCTCACCGGTCCAACTTCTGATATTCTGGAAATGGTGCTTCTTGCACTCGCCCTCATCGGAGCAATGTGGCTGATTACTACGCTTGTAAGCTGGCTTCGAACATCTCCATGGAAAGGAAAAAAAGCAATGCACAAAACAACTGAAGAGTTTCAATCGCTTCTCGATCATGCTTCACCGGAGCTTGCCGCAATTGATGAAACCGAAAGCCGCAGTAAACCTGCACAAAACAAATGGTCGAAAAAAGAAATCCTCGGGCATCTGATTGATTCCGCGTCGAACAATCATCAGCGGTTCGTCAGAGCGCAGTTGAGTGCGGAATTAAAATTACCCGCATACGAGCAGGACGCATGGGTGAAAACGCAGGAGTACCAAAATGAGGCGTGGGACAATCTCGTTCAACTGTGGAAGAGTTACAACGCACATCTCCTGCATCTTGTTTCTGCAATCCCGGATACTGCCCTTCATAATTATTGCTTTATCGGCAGCAATGAACCAGTGACGCTTGAATTTTTGATTGAAGACTATCTCCGGCATGTGAAGCACCATCTTGAACAAATATTGGAGTAAGGCAGGGAATTTTTGTATGAAATTAGGGGGACGGGTAGCTCTGTCTGAACTTTCCATTAGGTGGAACGTTGTTTTTGTCCCGGATGTGTTGGAAAGCGGCGGAACAAGCCCTTTTGTCAGCCAACAGGGTACAGGAAGCATGAAAGTGCAGAAAAAAGCGGGTTCACATCAGGAAAAAAGGAGAAATTATTGTGACAGCGCGCGTGTTTTTTTGAAAGGGTTTTCTTATATTCTTTTATAAAAAGATTGCCGAAATTTCTGAAACAGTGTCTGCGTTATAGAAGAATGCGACTGGTGCCCGGTTCTTTTAGCTGCTGAAGAGTTTTTTTGGGTAGTGACTCAGTTTAAAAATATTTCGAGTAGGACAGGCATTTTTGCCTGTCATTAGTAGGTCAGACAAGTTCCAGAAGATGAACCGGCATCTGAAAAATTGTTGAAGGCTGCACACGAAGAAACGCCCGCATTCTTCGCTGTTGACTGACATATTCCGGCATGACGGTGCGTTGAAATTTTTCAAAACATTTGTAGTAAGGATAGTGCCGTATTTTAAAAGATATTATCGGCGGGAGAGTACTGCCTGTCTCCTGTGGTCAGACACGTTCCAAGGGAATGCCTTTGGCAAATGTCCGGCTTACGGATCCATTGCGAACAAGGCACTGCCGTATAAAGAAATTACTCCGACGGAAAAAGATTTTTGACACTCTTACCTATGCTGCGACAAGAAAGTGCCGGCTCCTCTCCCGCGATCGTTTCCTCGGCGTTGTGGTACGTCATCTATGTAAAAGCACGGCATGAGAAGCGCGCCTACGCGAGCTTAACCGAACGGGGGATTGAAGCGTATCTTCCGATGCGGGAAGAGGTTCATCAATGGAGCGACCGGAAGAAACGCGTGACGGTGCCGCTTTTTTCCTGCTATGTTTTTGTGAGAACGGTGCCGCGGGAATTTCAAAAAGTGTACCTCACGGAAGGTTTTGTACGGTTTGTCAGTGCGAACGGCATGCCGAGTGTTGTGCGCGACGATGAACTTGAGAAGGTGCGGCGATTGACCGAAGAGTACCCTGCCGACATTGAGGTGCTGGAAGGAGATTATGCCGGACGTGAAGCGGAAATCGCGTCGGGACCGTTGGCGGGCTTGCGCGGCAAGATCGTTGAGCTTGTTGACGGCAAAAGGTTCGTTGTGATGTCCAAGC
>JAJYOI010000126.1 GCA_021796275.1 Bacteroidota bacterium | reverse complement strand
AACCGCTTTCACTGCGCCTTGCGTGCCAACCGGCATAAAAATTGGGGTTTCAATATCGCCGTGATCGGTGTGAATAATCCCGGCGCGCGCAGACGAATCGGTATGAAGGAGATCAAATGTCAAGCGTTAGTTCAAGATAAAAATATTACAGGGGGAAATCAAATAATTAAGAATTTCGTTCTTTACATCTTGATTTTGCCGTCAACGAGCGTAATAATGCGGTCAGCCATAGCGGCAAATTCTGTGTTGTGCGTAACAATGACGAACGTTTGCTGATATTTTTTCCGTAACTCGAAAATCATTTGGTGAAGGGTGCGCGCGTTCTCGGTATCTAAGTTTCCTGAAGGCTCATCGGCAAGAATCAATTTAGGGGAATTCATCAGTGCGCGGGCAACAGCAACACGCTGTTGTTCGCCGCCGGAAAGTTCGTTCGGTTTATGTTGCATGCGCGCACTCAATCCGACGTCAGCCAAGAGCTCTACGGCTCTCGGTGTTGCTTTTGCAACGTCGATACCTGCAATCAGTGCCGGCATCATCACGTTTTCAATTGCCGTGAACTCAGGAAGTAAATGATGAAATTGAAAGATAAAACCGACGTGGCGATTACGAATCAATGCGAGATCGTCATCCTTCAACAAAACAATATTTTTCCCGTCAAAAAATATTTCGCCTTCCGTCGGGCGATCAAGCATTCCGAGGATGTGCAAAAGCGTACTTTTACCGGCTCCGGATGGCCCCGCTATTGCAATGATTTCTTCTTCAGTAACGTCAAGAGAAATTCCTTGCAGCACAGAAAGAAACTGCCCGTTTGTAACTTCAAAATGTTTATGAATATTTTTTGCTGAAAGAATCATTCGACATTACTCCCACCGAATCGCTTCCGCAGGTTGAAGCTGTACGGCGCGGCGCGAAGGATGAATCGTTGCAAGATAACTTAAACCGACTGCTGCTATTCCTACAGCAAAAAAATCGGTAAAGCGAATTTCAATTGGAATTGCTGAAATGATGTACACCGTCGGGTCCAGAGGAAACAGGTGGTAATGGATCTGTAAAAAGCAGACAAACAAACCAAGAAGCGTTCCGGCAATCGTACCGACAATACCGACGAGCAATCCTTCAAACCGAAAGATCGAAACAATGTCGTTGTTTGATGCGCCCATCGTTTTCAAAATTCCAATATCTCGCGTTTTCTCAATCACGGACATAGTGAGGGAACCGAGAAGATTGAACGAAGCGACGCCGATAATCAGGCACAGAATAATATAGGCAGTCCAGCGTTCAATCTTCATTACGGAATATAAATCTTTATGTAAATCGTACCATGTCGAGACAGTAAATTTCGAGCCGAATTCTTCTTCAATCTGCTTTTTGAAAGCATCAGATTCGTTGATGTCTTTCAGCCTGAGTTCAACGCCATGAATCTCTGACCCAACTTGAAAAAGCTGCTGGGCAGAAGGAAGCGACATGTACGCGTAAAGCGCATCATATTCTTTATTGTCGGATTGATAAATCCCTGCAACACGAAACGGACGAATGATTGGAGCGCCAAACCCGAGCAACGCTTGCTGTGAACCGGCAGGGCTAATCATGTACACCGTGTCGTCGGACACTACTCCAAGACGATCGGCGAGTGTCATTCCCAAAACAACATCTCGTGCAGCCGGGTCACTGAAGTCAAGTTTCCCGAGCACCATTTTTCTCTTCAATCCGGTTACTTTATCAACAGCGTTTCCCTCCAATCCGCGAACGAATGCAACCTTTGTCTGATTCCTCGAGACAAGCATCGCTTTACCGCTCACAAAATCACCGACACCTGCAACATCATTTTGCGAGTTTAGAAACTGGTGCAGTTTTTTAAAATCAATCGGCGTTGATTGTTCAGTTTGTTGAATTCTGACATGAGGATCAAATCCGACAAGAATGGAAGTGACAAGCCCGTTAAATCCGTTGAAGACCGATAGTACAACAATCAGTGCGGCAACGCCAATTGTTACACCAACCACCGAAATCGCGGAAATTACCGTGATGAAACCCGCCTGCCGCTTTGAAAGCAAATATCGCTTCGCTATGAAAAATTTATACGACATTAGTGAAATCGAATTGACTGAATTGGGTCAAGCTTTGCTGCAAGCATTGATGGGATGTACGACGCAAGAAAACAGAGCACCAGCGCTATGCCGGAAACAAGGGCAAAGTTTTCCCATCGAAAAAGAATCGGAACGGTTGTCATAAAATATATCGCCGAAGGCAGGGCAAAAAAATGATATTCCAGCTGCAGCCAGCAAACGCTGTAAGCAAACACATTGCCTAATGCTGTGCCTATAACGCCAAAAAATATTCCTTCATATAAAAAGATTTTCTTGATGTCGGAATTTTTCGCACCCATGGATTTTAATATTCCGATCTGGCTTGTCTTTTCCATCACCACCATCAAGAGTGTGCCGATGATGTTTACAGTGGCGACAATGATGATCAATCCAAGAATGATCGGTACCGGCTGTTTTTGCAGTTCAATCCATGTAAACAAATTCCGGTATAATTGGAAAAGTGTCCGCGCATAATATGGATAGCCCATTGTTTCCTGAATCTGATCAGCAACGCGTGATGCATCCGAAATGTCGTTTAACATAACGTCAAAGCCGGTGGCAACATCGCCAAGCTGGAACAACATTTGTGCGGCATGAATATTCACGATGAAATAAACGTCGTCGTATTCTGACATTCCCGATTCGTATACGCCGCGAATAATAAACGACATAATTTTAGGCGGTTGAATATTCTCATAGCTTCCTACGAGTCCGAACACCGCGACTGTGTCACCAATGTGCGCCTGAAGTTTTTGAAGAAGGCGTCTCCCGACAACGCAGGGAGGAAACCCTTCCCTTTGAAATTGCAGATCAAAAGCGCCTTGTACAATATAATGGCTCACGGTTGTATTGTTTGTTGACGGATCAATGCCCTTTACCAAAATTCCCTCAACATTTTTCTTGAAGCTGACCATTCCCTCTTTTGAAACGAACGGCGAAATTGTGGCAATGCCGGAAACGTTGTGAAGAATTTTTAACCGGGCATGTTCATAATCTTCCAAAGGTTGATTTTGGAATCCTGTCACTTGAACATGCGTGGTGAAACCTGCAACCTTGCTTTTAATTTCTTTTTCGAAACCGCCAAGGATCGTCAATGTTATCAAAAGTGCCGCGACGCCAAGCATAATTCCCGCAATGGCAATCACAGTCAGAAAAGATAAAAATCCCTTCTGCCGCCGCTCACGCCATGTTCCGCTGCTCTGCTCTTTTTGTAAACGAAGATACCGCCGCGCTATGAATGATACATACGACATGAAATGTTATTTTCCGCCGGTCATCATCAAAAACGCTGTAATGAATTTTTCGATGTCACCATCCATCACGCCCTGAACATCGCTTGTTTCAATATCTGTACGATGATCCTTTACCATGTTGTACGGATGGAAAACATACGATCTGATCTGACTTCCCCATTCAATTTTTTTCTTTGTCCCTTCGATTGCCGCAAGACGAGCTTCTTCTTCTTCCCGCCTTAATTGGTAAAGCCGCGACTTCAACATTTTCATTGCCCGTTCGCGATTTTGAAATTGTGAGCGCTCCTCTTGACACGCAACAACAACGCCGCTCGGAATATGGCGGATGCGTACGGCGGTTTCAACTTTGTTGACGTTTTGGCCGCCTTTCCCGCCGGAACGATATGTCTCAAAGACGATATCCGCCGGGTTGATTTCGATCTCCACATCGTCTTCAACTTCAGGATACACAAAAACTGAAGCGAATGATGTGTGCCGCCGTTTATTTGCATCGAACGGAGAAATTCGCACCAGGCGATGAACGCCGTTCTCTGCTTTCAGATAGCCGTATGCAAAGTCGCCAAAAATTTCCAGAGTGGCGCTTTTGATTCCCGCCCCATCACCATCCAATCTATCGGCGAGAGAAACTTTGTATCCTTTCTTTTCACAAAAGCGGACGTACATGCGCAATAGCATTTCCGCCCAATCCTGAGATTCCGTACCGCCTGCACCGGAGTGAATGGTGAGAATGGCATTGCGGCGATCATCAACGCCGCTGAGCATATTGCGGAATTCAAGGTCGGCAAGCGCCTGTTTTACTTTGTTGATTTCTGCGATAATCTCATTTTCATAAGATGCCTCCCCGGATTCCTCGGCAAGTTCGGTAAGCGCTTCGACATCGTCGAGAAGCTTTTTGATCTTGTTCCACTCATCTACCCATAATTTGCGTTGGTTAATTTCTTGAAGCACCTTCTGCGCTGCAACATTATCATTCCAGAAGCTTGCTGCGGATGTTTTCGTTTGAAATTCCGCGATCTCTTTCTCTTTTGTGTCAACGTCAAAGAAACCTCCGCAGTTGACTCAATCTATTAGCTAATTCTTTTAGTTCAGCTTTTTGTAAATCAAACATGGTTTTTTGAATATCGAATAATGAATATTGAATTTGAATGTCGAAATAAAAAGACTATTTATATTTGTTGTTCTTTGCTGTTTGAATACTCTTAACAAAAATTGAAATCAGCTGATTCGTTTCATCAATCACCTTACTTAAGCTGCAGTTTTCTTTTAATAACTTATGACGGTCTATTATTTTTAAGGAAATCAAAGACTCACGTAATTCCTTAAGCGCCACTTTCATTTTATGAATAAAATCTGCTCTCGATTCCGCACCCTGCGCTTCGCCATATGTTAAAGCAGGCGACATGCCAGAACGAGTCAATTGGTCACTTAAATAAATTCCAATTCTATTGTGTGGCAAAAGTTCGGTGATTGTTGCAATTGAAACTGTATATTCGATTAATCTATCTTCTAAGTCAAACTTATTTTGCACCTCGTCATTCCTTGTTCGTTATTCTCTGTTCAGAGTTCAAGGGTTTCCTCGATTTCTAATTCCATTCTCAACATAACACTGCTGAGAGTTTTTCCTTGCGCATCATTTTTGAGTGAAATCGTTCCTCCTCCGCCAAGCGTTTCGTGCAGCAGAAAGTTCAACGCACCTAAATTCGGAAGCTCAAAGCGCTCAACCTTCCCTTGACAAATGCCGCGGAAATGTTCCCTCACTCTTTCTACAGTCAAATACTTAGCCAGCAAAGAATAATATTCCGGACGACGCGCAATAACGCCGACATTCCCTGTGTCGCCCTTGTCGCCCGAACGTGCATGTGCTATTTCGATGAGTCGAATTTTCATAGTAATGTCACAGTCAAATCTCTTCAACGATGACCTTGGGCGTCACGGCAGTTTTCGGAATTAACGAAGGCCAGTACGCGATCACGTCGCTCGGTTTCGGTCTGCCGCCGGCAAAGCCTGTAACTGAAGGCGGTCCGGTTAAAATGAGCGGGGCAATTTCTTTCCCAAAACGCTCTACAGAATTTCTATCGTGACTTCGCACGCCGATGCGCATCACAACTTCGTTCATCTCTCCAGAAAATTTCGCCAATGGACCAAAACAGGAATCAAATCCGAGATACTCCGTACGAATTTCATCAAATGACAAATTCAAATCCTTCAGGCGCGTTCTGAGAATTTCATCGGCCTTTTTTGCTTTCTCCAGCGCATCGGGCCACGCATACGTCAGCGTGCTGAACGATGTGTAGCCGTCAAAATACGCCATCGAAACTTTGTACGTTTCTGTTGCGGCTCGCCCTTTCACGCCGGAAACTTCAACGCGATTACTGCCGAGGTCCTTTAACTGAATGCTTGTAAAATCGGCGATACAATCCGGCGTAATGTAATTTTTAGGATTACCTATTTCGTAGAGAAGCTGCTCTTTCACCGTCGCGGCAGAAACAAGTCCGCCGGTGTTTTCATGTTTCGTGATCACGACTCGCCCGTCAGGACGAGCTTCTGCAATTGGAAACCCTAGGTGCGCAAGGTCAGGCACCGATTTCCAATCTGCGGAAAAATTTCCGCCGCTTGCTTGTCCGCCGCATTCGAGAATGTGTCCGGCAACCGTTCCTGCAGCGAGTTTATCCCAATCGTTTTTTTGCCAGCCGAATTCATAAATCATCGGCGCGAGCGTCAAGCCAGTATCGGTCGTTCGCCCTGTAATAACAATCTGCGCACCTTGCTGTAGCGCTTCAACAATCGGAAAGGCACCGAAATACACATTCGCGCTAATGAGATTCGATCGTATAGAAGCAAGCTTCGCATCGGATTCCATATTATCGAATACAATTCCGCGAGCAGTGAACGAATCAATCTCATTCAAAATATCATCGCCAAGCACAACTCCAATCTTAAGTCCGTTGATGCCAAGTTTTTTCGCAACGGCGAAAATTGCATCGCGGCACGCCAACGGATTCACTCCCCCGCCATTCGTGATGACCGTAATATTTTTGTTCACAACATCGGGAAGAATTTCTTCAAACAGCGGAATTAGGTCTTTCGCATAACCAAGTTTCGGATCCTTCATCTTTTGCTTCTGAAGGATTGACATCGTTACTTCGGCAAGAAAATCCATCATCATATAATCAATTGGACCCTTGCGTACCTGATCAAGCGGCGCGGTTTGCAGGTCGCCCCAAAAACCTTGTCCCGATGCTATACGAATGGAGTTTTTCACTTATTGCTTCTTTTATTATTTCGCTTGTTTTGTCTAAGAAGAAATTCCGTCATAGTTTCCTCTGCACGTTTTACAAATTGTTCTGCCTGTTCAACGTAGGTTTCAGCAGTCTTCTTCTCGACAATAAAAAAGCCTCCGTAATCCGAGCGTTCTCTGATATCTTTAGCGTCGCGAATCAGCTTATTGATTCCGGGAGGAAACTTTTTATCAAGCACAAAGTATTTGTTAAACATTGTAATCGCACCTTCATGTGTCTTCGTATTTATCTCTTTC
>JAJYOI010000047.1 GCA_021796275.1 Bacteroidota bacterium | reverse complement strand
GTGCGCAGTCAGTGCGATTCATGTACTGGAAGTTTGTGCCCTCTGCCGGTGAATTGGCATGAGCAGAAGTAATCCATTCCGCGCCTTTGGTGTGATGCGTTTTTGCCGAATGACACGACATACACACTTCTGAATTGTACGATGCAACCATTCGGTTATTGCTTGTATTCCCAAGATGATTGCTTCCTGGTCCGTGGCAATTTTCGCATTGAATGTTTGCCAGCTTTGCGACATCGGGATAATTTGTTTTCATCGAACTCCAATTACCCGCCTGAAGTGTCGTCGGGAATGTCCAGCCCTTTGTGAATGCGACATCATCAAAGCCGTTGTTCACTGCGGTCGGGGTTTTATCATAACCAACGGTATGGCAGGAAATACAATTGCTGCCGAAATGTCCGGTCGCGTCATCAATCTTTCGCTGGAACGCTGTGCCGTGTCCGGTCGTCAACCAACCGGTATTTTTGTCGGTATGACACGCGGCGCATTCGCCTTTGCCGCCATCCGCTGTACCGACAATGCCGCCGACGCCAACAAAGTTTGCCGAGTTCACGTACAAAACTGTCTGCGTGCTTGTTCCGTTCGTTGAGGTCACGGTCAATCCTATTTGGTATTGCCCGATCGTGTCCGGCACAAACAATGCTGTGAAACCTTTCAAACTATTTGTTGTATCGGTTGGAACAATTTTCGATGTGTCGCCGGTAGGCCGCGAAACAATTTGCCACACAACGGAGACCAGAGTATCATAACGGCTGCTGGTGCCCGATCCGTACACGGAAGCGGCTTCCAACCACACTTTGCTTCCTTTCCCGACATTGGAAAGTCCCGTGGTAGTTGAGTTGAACTCCTTCGGGAAAAATTTCACCATGTCCGGTGAAGCGCCCTTGATAATTATCTTTGCTGTCGGCGCCGTCGCGAAGACGATGCCGGCAAATCCAAAGATAAGAAGAAGAGAAAAGGAAACTCGTACGATTCTTCTCATGTTGCTTCTCCTGGTTTTTTCGGTTTATTGAATTGATTTAAATCCCGCATTGGCGGGACGTTGATTATTTCTACACTGTTTGTTGCACAATAAAAATTGCAAGTATTGTGCCACCGTTTTGAATCCTGCATATCTGATTTCCACAAGAAAGCCTATGTAATTGAGAGTTTATTATGAGAAGAATGAATCAACCTGTTGCTTTTCTCACAAATAGAATGCCACTATTCCGCAAATCAATAAAAGATACTTTGGTATGAATTTATCGTGTAGAATATAATTTTTTACCGCCAGTTAGGAAGTGCAACTGCAAAAGAAGCAAAGGAAAGTAACAGCAAAAGATGAAAACTCTTCAACGTCTCTCAATGCGGGATCGAGACATCTTTTGTCATGGTACATCTGAGCGTACCATCCGGTTTCTGGATTCCGGCTGGAGTTTATCCACGCTTTGCGTGGCGCATAAAGCGTGCCCGCAGAAAGCAGGACCGGTATGACGCTCCAGGCAACGGGAAACCTAACCCGTAGAAATTAAAACTTCAACTCACCGCCGCATAAATGATTGACAAATCAATCATTTATGATTAAATTTGATTCACATTTTGTATGTTGAATAATAAATTTTGTTGAAAATCCCTTTGGGATTGAACATAGCTGTTTTTGCGTCGGGGCGCGGCTCAAATTTTATGGCGCTGTATAACGCCATAAAGGACGAGGCTGACAAGGCGCGCATCGCCGTGGTCATCAGCAATAATTCTGATGCAGGAGCATTAGCCGTTGCCCGTTCATTTCATGTCCCGGCAATTCATCTCAGCCAAAAACAATATTTATCAAATTCAGAATTTGTTGAAGCGCTTCTTCGAACATTGGAATCGTTTCAGGTAACGTTGATTGTGCTTGCCGGCTATATGAAAAAAATCGATCCGAGAATTATCGGCAGATATAAAAATCGTATCATCAACATTCATCCGGCACTGCTTCCCGCATTCGGCGGGCAAGGAATGTATGGACACCATGTTCATGAAGCGGTCATCGCGTCAGGCGCAAAAATTTCCGGTGCAACCGTTCACATTGTTGATGAAGAATTCGATCACGGAAAAATTATCCTTCAGGAATCGGTGCCGGTCGAACCGGACGATACACCCGGGACGTTGGCTGAACGCGTGCTGAAAGTTGAACACACAGTGCTGCCGCGCGCCGTCCGTCTTTTTGCAGAAAATAAAATTGAGATTCGTAATGGCGAAGTACATATTCTTTCATAAAACCCTTCGAGGAATTTCCGTTGCTGCATATTAAACGCGCACTGATAAGTGTTTCGAATAAGGAAGGCGTTGTGGAGTTAGCGACGGAGCTGCAGCACTTCGGAGTTGAGATCATTTCCACCGGCGGTACTTACGCTCTTCTCTCACAGCATAATATTCCCGTCAAACAAGTTTCCGAGGTAACCGGCTTCCCCGAAATTCTTGACGGCAGAGTGAAAACTCTGCATCCCACAATTTACGCAGGACTTCTTGCTGTCCGTGATAATCCGCTCCATCGAAAACAATTGGACGACCTGCACATCCAGCCGATTGATCTTGTCATCGTCAATCTTTATCCGTTCGAAAAAACTGTTTCGCAGGAACACGTTCCGCTTCACGAAGCGATAGAGCAAATCGACATCGGCGGACCAACGATGCTGCGTGCGGCGGCTAAGAATTATTTATTTACTGCCGTTGTTGTCAATCCGCAGCGATATGGAATGCTTGTCAATGAGCTTCGTGAACGCAACGGCGCAATCAGCGAAGAAACATGTTTCGATCTGGCGAAGGAAGTGTTCCAGCACACGGCGCATTACGATGCTGTGATTGCAAAGTATCTCGCAGAAAAAAATCAGAATCACAGCGAAGCATTTGCCGATACCGTCACGGTATCGTACAGAAAGTCGTTCGATCTACGCTACGGCGAAAACCCTCATCAACGGGCGGCGTTGTATGGAAATTTTGATAACTATCTTAAGAAACTGCACGGCAAAGAACTCTCTTTCAACAATATTCTTGACGCAACTGCCGCCGTGCGCCTCAGTGCAGAATTTGATGAGCCAACCGTTGCGATCATCAAGCACACGAATCCCTGCGGCGTCGGCAGCGGCGATTCACTCGTAGAAGCCTACACAAAAGCATTAGCGACCGATTCAACGTCGGCATTCGGCGGAATCATCGTTGCAAATCGCCCGATTGATATGAACGCGGCGCAAAAAATGAATGAAGTGTTCACGGAAATTATTATCGCGCCGGAATTTCCTCCTGACGTACTTGAATTTCTGATGAAGAAAAAAGACAGGCGTCTCCTTTTGCAAATGCCGCAGCGCGGCATCCCGTACAGCGGGACAAAACCCGCAACGAAGGATGAATACGATCTTCGTTCCGTGCTCGGCGGTGTTTTGCTGCAAAGCCCGGATAACCGGCTTCTTTCTGAAGAACATGAACGTGTGGCCACTGAGCGCCAGCCGACGGACGAAGAACGCCGCGCACTGTCGTTCGCGTGGAAGGTTGCCAAACATGTGAAATCGAATGCGATTGTGTACGCCGCGCATGACCGAACGCTTGGCATCGGCGCCGGACAAATGTCACGCGTTGATTCATCGCGCATCGCAGTTGAAAAAGCACGCAACGCGGGACTTTCGCTCGCGGGCAGTGTTGTAGCATCCGACGCTTATTTCCCTTTTGCCGACGGATTGTTAGAAGCAGTCCGTGCCGGTTCGACAGCGGTGATTCAACCGGGCGGTTCTGTCCGCGATCCAGAAGTCATCAAAGCAGCAAACGAAAATAATATTGCAATGATATTCACCGGCATGAGACATTTCAGGCACTGAACGTCTCTGCATGTTTTTTCATTAACCATCACTACAACCAATGGGCATTTTTTCAGTTTTCTCCGCCGACCTCGCCATTGATTTGGGAACGGCAAACACACTCATCTACATGAGAGGCAAAGGAATTGTCCTCAACGAACCTTCCATTGTCGCCTTCGACCGCAACACGAAAAAGATTGTCGCCATCGGCAACGAAGCGCGTGAAATGTTGGGACGCACGCACCGCGACATCCGCACCATTCGCCCGATGAAAGACGGTGTGATTGCCGATTTCGAAATCGCCGAAGGAATGCTGCGTGAGTTCATTAAAAAAATTCACGCGAACTGGTCCCCGAGCCGGCGCATTGTTATTTGCGTTCCAAGCGGCGTCACGGAGGTTGAGAAGCGCGCCGTGCGCGATTCGGCTGAACATGCCGGCGCGAAAGAAGTTCATCTCATTGCGGAACCGATGGCCGCGGCGGTCGGCATTGGCTTGGATGTCGATGCGCCTGTCGGCAATATGGTTGTCGATATCGGCGGAGGTACAACAGAAATTGCCGTCATCGCTCTTTCGGGAATTGTCAATGAAGAATCCATTCGCATTGCCGGCGATGAAATGAATTCCGCGATCATCCAATTTTTCAAAAAGAATCACAATATTTTGATCGGTGAACGCACGGCGGAAGCAATCAAATGTGAAGTCGGTTCTGTCATGCCGCTGAAAGAAGAAGTCACCATTCAAGTGAAAGGGCGCGACCTCGTCAACGGTATTCCGAAAACGACCGAAGCAAGTTCGGTGGAAATCCGCGAGTCGCTCAACGAACCGGTGCAGGCAATCATTGACGCAGTGAAGCTTACGCTTGAACGTACGCCGCCGGAACTTTCGTCTGATATTCTCGACCGCGGCATTATGCTCAGCGGCGGCGGTGCACTGTTAAAAGGATTGGACGAGCGCCTCCGCCTCGAAACAAATTTGCCTGTTCATGTCGCCGAAGACCCGTTGACAGCAGTTGTGCGCGGCACAGGAAAAGTGCTGGAGAATCTCAATCAATATACCAAAGTGTTGATCAAGAGCCGGCGATATTAATTCAATGAACAATTGTCCATTAACAGGTACCAATGTCAGCTGCTCGGTATTACTTGTTACAGGGTTCAGAATTATTGGCCGTTGGTTCGTGGTAAGTGGTTCGTGGTAAGTGTATGCAGCGACTGTACCAATTTTTTCTGCTCTTCAAAGAATACATCATCTTTTCAGCGCTTCTTATTTTTTCCCTCATCCTTCTTTCGCTGAATGACAATCCGCAGGTCCGCCACATTCGCGCGTTGACTGTGGGAGCGATCGGGGTTCTGCAAAACACACTGTCGTTCATTCCGAATATCGTTGCAGTTCAGCAAGAAAATGAAGTGCTGCGGCAGCTCAATGTCAATCTCGCAGACGAAGTCAACCAGCTCCGCGAAGCAAAATTGGAAAACATGCGCCTCCGCTCGATAATTGCGCTGAAGGAAACATCCACAACAAGATTGATCGCCGCAAAGATCGTCGGAAAAAATCTTAACCTTCTTCGCAATACGCTTACCATTAACGCCGGCACCGCCGATGGAGTTGACGCAACGATGCCCGTCGTTTCGGGAGAAGGATTGATCGGGCGGGTCATTGCGGTGAGCGAGCATTTTGCTATTGTCCAGATGGTGCTGAACATTGATTTCCGCGCGAGCGCCAAAGATCAGCGCAGCCGCGTTGACGGTATTATTGCATGGGATGGAAGCCTCTTGTGCTTACAGAACGTCGCAAAATCGCTCGACGTGCGCCCCGGAGATGCCATCATCACGTCGGAATACAGCGATGCCTTTCCTGCAGGAATTAAGGTCGGCGTGGTCAGTGCGGTAAAAGAAGTTCCGGGGAGTTTATTCAGGACAATTTATGTTGCGCCCGCCGTAAACTTTGTGATGACCGAAGAGGTGTTCGTCATGAATTTCGTCCCGGCTGTTGAACGAATTCAACTTGAGGAAAAGACACAAAAGTAAATTCTACACAGTTCGCTTGCCTTCCGAATTTCTCTTATCTAATATTTCCAGCATCGATTTCATATCTTCCGGCAGTTCCGATTCGAATCTCATCATTTCATTTTTCACCGGATGGACAAATCCTAATTTTTTTGCATGAAGCGCCTGACGGGAAATTTTTGCCAGCAGATTTTCCACTTCTGCTTTTTTCTTTCCTTCAATTCCGCCCGCCGCAATTTTTCTCCCGCCGTACGTCGGGTCGCCGAACACCGGATGATGAATGTGCGCAAGGTGAACGCGAATCTGGTGCGTGCGCCCGGTTTTTAAATGCAGACGGATGAGCGCAAGGTATTCGAATTGTTGCAGCACTTCATATTCTGTCACCGCATGTTTTCCTTCTGCCACAACGGCAACTTTTTTTCTGTCACTCTTGCTCCGCCCAAGCGACGCTTCAATAACGCCGTTTGGCTTTTTAAAAACGCCCCACACAATTGCCCAATATTCCCGCTCAGTTGTTTTCTGAGCAAATTGCTTCGCAAGTTTTTGATGAACGGTTTCGTTCTTCGCCACGACAAGCAGACCCGACGTATCTTTGTCCAAACGATGCACAATGCCGGGCCTGAGCGGATGTGACTCCGAGAGAGAATGCGTGTGATACATCAACGCATTGACGAGCGTGCCGGAATAATTTTTGTAGGCGGGATGAGTGACCATGCCGGCGGGCTTGTTTACCACAAGAAGCGAATCATCTTCATACACAATATCGAGCGGAATTTTTTCGGGAAGAACTGCCGGCGGCGCGGGAGGAGATAGCTGAACGTGAATCACATCTCCCGGTGCAATCAGCGTGCTTACTTTTACGTGCTTGTCATTCAGAAGAACTTCGCCGCTGCGAATTGCCTGCTGCACTTTCGAACGCGTAGCGTTTTCAACATGCGCGGCGAGATAGGCATCAATCCGCTGGCGCTGCTGCCCTGCCGGAATAGTGATGTCGAATTCATGTTTCATGAAATGGCGGGGAGGAATTGTTTTTTTTCTCTCTGCAAAAGAGAGCTTAAGGCAAGCACGAAAAACACATTGTTATTTGAAGAGCAACATTACAGCGCCGGATTTTTCGGCGATGGTTCTGATGACGGCGCCGGCTCTGCAGTCGAGTGTTCTTCCTGCCCAAGCACATTTTCAATCGGCTCATCGCCGCGAACAAAACTCCGGTAAAAAATGAGCAGCAGCAAAACACCGACAGTCACGGAAGAATCGGCAATATTGAAAATTGGCCAGCGGGAAAGATGATAGCCGAAAATATTCACATTGAAAAAATCGACATCAATGAAATCGACAACTCTTCCGTAGAACAGCGACGCATCGCCAAAAAAGACGCCGTAAAACACCCGGTCAATAAGGTTGCCGACGGCGCCGCCCAGGATCAGTGCAAGTGAAAACCGGAATAAAAATTTCTCGTTCCGCATCTGATAAAGATATAACAATATGCCGATGCTCGCAGCGATGGAAAAAAGGGAGAAGAATAATTTTCCGCCAAGATCAATGCCGAAAGCCATTCCCGGATTTTCGATATAGGTGAATCGAAAAAAATCTCCCAGCACCGGAACCGATGAACCAAGAGGCATGCCGGTAACATGAATGCCCAGAAATGGAATTGAAAATCCTTTGACAAACAGTTTGGTGGTCTGGTCGGAAAGGACGACGAACAGGCTGATATAGAGAACTCTCACAACGCTATCTTTCTCTTGAATTGAACAGGGGCGCCACAAACAGCGCGGGTTAACGGCCGCGTTTCGTTTTGCAACGAATGCACAACTGCGCATGCGGCACTGCCTCCAGGCGTTCCTTCTCAATCAGCTTGCCGCAGTCGGTGCAAAATCCGTAGCTCCCTTTCTCAATACGTTTGAGAGCGTCTTCAAGATAATTCAGGAACTTACCTTCGCGCGACGCAAAGAGAAAAGTTTTCTCGCGTTCCATTGCATCGGTGCCTTGTTCCATGTGCATCGAGTACGTGGAATTCTCCGTGATGTATTCTCCTGTGGTTACATCCATCATATTCTCTTTGAGAATCTGTAATTCTTCAAGAATCTCTTTCCGTTTTTCAATGATGATGTTCCTGAAATGATCGAGATCTTTTTGACCGTAACCTTTCACAGGCTTCGCTTGAACTTTATCAGCCGCTTTATGTGCGGTCTTCTTTTTCACTATTCTTCCTGCCACTGATTTGGTTCCTTTCCTTGCCGTCTTCTTTTTGACCGTGACTTTTGCCATGGGCAGCTCCGTCGAAGAGTTATTAGTTTGTCTGAAAAACTCCTGTGCTATGCACGCTCAATGCTGATTGCACAGCGTGCACCGTTGATACTTTCTTGCTGCGTGAATGCAGTTTCCTTAAATGTTGTGTTCAATTCTACCGCCAGCGTTTCGTTCACAATATATTCTTTCATCTGTTGCAGTGCGGCGGAAAGTTCGCCGTCAGCACCCGCAAAGATACGGATACGATCTGTGACATCAAAGCCGGAATCTTTCCGCATGTTCTGCACGCGGTTCACAAACTCGCGGGCAACGCCTTCCATACGAAGTTCAGGCGTAATTTCCGTGTCGAGCGCAACAGTAACACTGCCGTCAGCTTCAACCATCCAGCCGTGAAGATCTTCATGAAGGATTTCCACATCGTCCGACGAAACCGTAAACACCGTTCCGTTCACCGGAATATCAAGCGTGCCGGCGCGTTGCAACTGCGTGATATCCGGTGACGCAAGCTCACGAATTTTCGCCGCGACGATCTGCACTTGCTTTCCGTATTTTTGGCCCAGCGTGCGAAAGTTCGGCTTCGCCTTTTTAAGCACAATGTCGGATTCGTCGTGGACAAATTCTATTTCCTTTACATTGATTTCATCAAGAATCACATCCTGCATTTTTACGATTGCTTGCTTTTGCGCTTCACTTGAAATCGGCAGAATAATTTTCTTCAGCGGCTGACGCACTTTCAAATTTGATTTCATCCGCATCGCACGGACAAGGCTGACAATCCGAATCGCGCGTTCCATCCGTTCCTCAAGTTCAGTATCAACAGCAGTTTTATCTTCAGATGGAAGAAGTGAAAGATGCACCGACGCACTTTTTTCTCTCGTTGAAATAGAATTCAAATTGCGATACACTTCATCCGCTAAGAACGGCGCCATCGGCGCGATAAGTTTTGATACCGTGACGAGACATTCGTACAATGTTTGGTACGCGGCAGTTTTATCTTTTCCTTTTTCGCTCTTCCAAAACCTGCGGCGATTACGACGAACATACCAGTTCGAAAGTTGATCTATTGTGAAGTCGCTCACAGCGCGCGCCGCTTTCGTGATGTCGTACACATCCATATATTCTTTGTAATTTCGGATGAGCGTATTGAGTGACGAAAGAATCCACCGGTCAATTTCTGCGCGCTCGCCGGCAGGAATGCGTTCCTCGGAATACGCAAACGCATCGATGTTCGCATACAATGCAAAGAACGAATACGTGTTCAGCAGCGTGCTGAAAAATTTTCTCTGTACTTCGCCGATGCCTTCTTCATCAAAAAGCGTCGGGCGCCACACCGGACTGTTTGACACAAGGTACCATCGCGTCGCATCGGCGCCGTACTTGTGCATCAAGTCAAACGGATTGACCGTGTTCCCTTTCGACTTGGACATTTTCTGTCCGGTCTTATCGAGAATCAATTCATTCACGAGCACATTTTTGTATGCGGGAACATTGTTCAGTTTTTTGCCGAACGATCCGTTCGTGGATAGAAATGTTCCGATAGAATGCAGAGTGTAAAACCAGCCGCGCGTTTGATCAATGCCTTCAGAAATAAAATCTGCCGGATAGGAACGTTCGAAAATTTCTTTATTCTCAAACGGATAATGCCATTGCGCAAACGGCATTGCACCTGAATCGAACCAGACGTCAATCAACTCCGGCGTGCGTTTCATCGTTCCGCCGCAGTCGCACTTCCATGCAATATCGTCAACATTCGGTTTATGAAGATCAAGCGGCTTGAGTTTCGAGGTTCCTGAGTTGAGGTTTGAGGTTTCAGCTCGAAACTCGAAACCCGAAACTTTCTCTAATTCCTCAACGCTTCCAACGCACTGCTGCTTTCCGCACTTCTCACAAACCCAAATCGGCAGCGGCGTTCCCCAGTAGCGATCGCGCGACAATGCCCAATCTTTATTTTCTTCGAGCCAATTTCCAAATCGTCCTTCGCCGACTTCTTTCGGGACCCAGTTGATCTGTTCGTTCAACGCAATCATCTTCTGCGCATATTTTGTCGTGCTGATGTACCACGACTCGCGCGCGTAATACAACAGCGGCGACGAGCAGCGCCAGCAATGCGGGTAACTGTGAAGATGCATTTCCTTTTTATAGAGAATGCCGCGCTCTTTCAGATTGTAAATAATGTCGGCATCCGCGTCCTTTACAAATTTTCCTTTGAAGTCCGGAACCGTTTCATCAAACTCACCCGACTTGTTGACGGGATGAATCGTCGGCAGATTGTACTTCCGTCCGGTTTGATAGTCATCTTCGCCGTACGCCGGCGCCATGTGAACGATGCCGGAGCCGTCTTCCGTCGTTACAAAATCTGCTTCGACGACATACCAGCCTTTTTCTTTCGTTTGGTGATAGTTGAAAAGGCGTTCGTATTCTTTTCCTGCAAGTTCGTGTCCATGAAATTCTGAAACGATGCGGTATTTATCTTTCAGCACGCCGAGACGCTCTTTCGCGAGAATTAAAAATTCACCGCTGGGTGTCGCATGTTCATCAGCGCCAAAAAACAATTCAACTTTTACATATTCGATTTCAGGATGAACAGCAAGCGCCACATTCGAAATCAATGTCCACGGGGTTGTCGTCCACACGAGAAACGATGTGTGCGCTTCGCCTTTCACTTTCATCTTCACATACACGCTCGGGTCTTTTACATCTTTGTAACCGAGTGCGACTTCGTGAGACGACAGCGGCGTTTCGCAGCGCGGGCAGTACGGCTGGATCTTGTAGCCCTTGTAAATCATTCCCGCGTCGAAATATTGTTTCAACGCCCACCAGACGGATTCCATGTAGCCGCTGGTAAACGTAACGTACGGATGGTCAAGGTCAACCCAATAGCCCATTTCGCGCGTCATCGTTTCCCACTCGGTCTTGTATTTCCAGACAGACTTTTTACATTCCTCATTAAATTTTTCGACGCCGTACGCTACGATATCATCTTTGTGTTTGAAGCCCAGCATTTTTTCAACTTCAATTTCCACAGGAAGTCCGTGCGTGTCCCATCCTGCTTTGCGATGCACCTGAAATCCGGACATGGTTTTGTAACGGCAGATGGCATCTTTCAATGCGCGCGCCATAACGTGATGAATGCCGGGACGTCCGTTTGCCGTCGGCGGACCTTCAAAAAAAGTGAATGCCGGTTTTCCTTCACGCTCGGAAACACTTTTTTGGAAAATCTTTTCCGTTTCCCAAAACTTCAGAATTTCTTTTTCGACTTCGGAATAATTTATTTTGTCTGTAAGTTCTCTGAACATAAAAATCAATTAGCAATTAAAAATGAAGAATTAGGAATTGCATTTATGGCTTGCCTATTTCTTAATTCTTCATTGTCCATTCATAATTGTTTTACTACTTCTTTCATCAGCGCCGTCAGTTTCGGCTCAGCCTCCATTGCTGTTGCGACAATTTCTTCCAATTTTGCCGGCTTCAACGCATCGGGGAAACATTCATCGGTGATAATCGAAAATCCGAGCACGCGAATTCCCATGTGCACCGCAACGATGCATTCCGGCACGGTTGACATGCCGACAACATCGCCGCCGATCGTGCGCAAGAAGCGATATTCGGCACGCGTTTCAAGCGTTGGACCCGTCATCGCAATGAACACGCCTTTTTGGACTTTGATCTTCAAATCGAGAGCAATTTTTTCCGTCAATGAAATCAACTCGCGGTTGTACGGCTCCGACATATCCGGAAATCGCGGACCAAGTTCGTCATCATTCGGGCCAACAAGCGGATTGTCGCCGAGCAGATTGACGTGGTCTGTGATAAGCATGATATCGCCGCGCGTAAACAACGGATTCATTCCTCCGGCGGCGTTAGAAACCAGCAGCATTTTTACGCCAAGAAATTTCATCACACGCACGGGAAATGTAATCTGCTGCATGGTGTAGCCTTCATAATAATGAAAGCGCCCTTGCATGGCGACGACAGATTTTCCGCCGAGCATTCCAAAAATCAATTTGCCTTTGTGCGACTCGACGGTGGACAACGGAAAATGCGGAATGTCGGCATAATCAATCACCGTTTCGGTTTTGATTTCTTTCGCCAATTCACCAAGTCCGGTGCCGAGAATAATTCCTATAGCCGGTTGAGCCGAAGTTTTCGTGCGGAGAAATGACAGCGCATCAGTAATTTGTTGTCTCAGCGGAGACATAAAGTTCCTTTATAATTTTTTCACTATTTCGTCAACGTCGATGACGCCTTTTCCGGAAGCATTCGATGACGATTCTGCAGACGCATCGTCCATTTCCAGCGCTTTGATCAATTCAAGTTCGGAATTCAACAAAACTTTTAGCCGGCTTGCAATTGATTCGCGTTTCGATTTCAATGTAGAAATTTCTTCCTTGATGCGGAGAAGATCGGACCGTGTTTGATCAAGTATCTGGTTTGCTTTCAGTTCGGCTTCCTGAATGATCAACTGTGCTTCCTTCCGTGCGTTCTCGATAGTTCTACCGCTCGCTTCCTGCGCCTGCACAAGCGTCTGCTGAAGCGTCTTTTCCATCTGCCGGTAATCACGTATTTGAACGTCGTTCTGCGTCGCCTGTTCTTTGAGGTCCTTATTGTCTCTTAACATCTCAGTGAATTCGCCGGCGATCATTTCCATAAATGCGTTCACTTCCACAGGGTCGTACCCTCGCATTACTTTTTTGAATTCCTGTTTTTTTATGTCGAGAGGAGTCAGCTTCATACGAGCCTCCTAAACGTGTGACGTTTTATACCATGGCGCGGTAGCGCTCATGCTTTTGTTCGCGTACCAAAAATCGCCGTGCCGATGCGAACCATTGTGGCACCTTCCTGAATTGCAACTGCATAATCATGGGTCATTCCCATCGAAAGCTCCTGCATCGGCTCGCGTAAGAATCCGCCGGCATTTGCTTCAATAAAAATACTTTTCAACAGGCGAAATGCTGGTCTCGATTGTTCGGCAGCCGGTAAGAAAGGACCGATTGTCATCAATCCCCGCAAGCGAATATTTGGATACATCGAAATACTTCTTAAAAGGTCAAGCGCGCGTTCCGGCTTCACGCCGAATTTCGACGATTCATCCGACGTGTTGACCTCAACGAGAATATCAATTGTTCGGTTCAATCGCAACGCCCGCTTTTGGATTTCCATTGCGACGCCTTCGTTATCAACAGAATGGATAAGGTGAATCCATTCCACAATATATTTTACTTTATTCGACTGTAAATGACCGATAAAATGCCATCGAATTCGTTCGTCAGGCAACGCTATTCTTTTTTCAGCAAGCTCCTGTACATAATTCTCACCGATATCAAAAACCCCGGCACGAACAACTTCTTGAATTTCCTCGCTTCCAAAGGTCTTTGAAACTGCAATCAAACGAACCGTTTGCGCGTCGCGGCCGCAATTTGTACAAACATTTCGGATGTTTTCCTGTATTTTCTTGAGATTTTCCGCAATTCCCAAAGGATTCCTTTGGAACATTGAAAATTTGAATGAGTAATATAGCGCATTAATGGCTGAAAAACAATAACGAAAAAGTCTAAAATTTGTTCGTTTTTGCAAAAAATATTGTTTGAGGCGGAAAGCTCTTCTTTAACCTACGCTTATAAAGTGCTTTCGTAAAACGTCTCTTGACTTCAACGGCGGTTTTTACTTAATTGATGGAAACACGTTGTGCAACCTTCATCAATGCTCGCATATGTCCCATTTTGATTCCGACAATTTCGACGACGAATTAGATAATCCAGCGTCACGCGGCCATAAGCGGCTGGATGACATTGAGCGCTACAAGGATATTCTGAAAAAAGGCGGCAACGGTATCCGCACAATTGAAGCGCTGGAGGAAATCGTCGATTTCTATTTCGAGCAAGAAAAATTCGAAGACGCACTCCAGTTTGCCAATCAGCTTATCGAATTCGTTCCGTACAGCGCTGAAGCGTGGATTCGGAAAGGCATGATCTTGAACAACATGTTCAGGTATGACGAGGCGCTTGCATGTTACGATCACGCGCTGAGTTTGAATCCGATTGACAGCGATATTTATGTGAACCGCGGCATTACACTGGACAATGCAAATCAAACTGAAGAAGCGCTGGAAAACTTCGACAAAGCACTGGAAATAGACCCGACAAACAGTGAAGCATTGTTCAACAAAGCAATCTCGCTGGAAAAAATTGAAAAATATCAGGAAGCGGTCGAGATTTTTGATTTTCTTGTGCGGGAAGACCCGGCCAACAAGGACGCGCTGTTCGAGCTTGGTTTCTGTTACGATTTTTTGGACCGACTTCAAGATTCCCTGAAATATTACGACGCGCATATCGATCTTGATCCATACAATTACAACGCATGGTATAACCGTGGAATTGTCCTCAACCGGATTGGCGAGTTCGACCGTGCGATTGATTCATATGACATGTGCATCGCCATTAAGGAAGATTTTGGCGCCGCATGGTACAATAAAGGCAACGCGTACGCGAACATGGGAAAATATCAGGAAGCGATTGAATGTTACAGCCAGACGCTTCGCTTTGATTCAAAAGATGTTCCCGCGTGGCACAATATGGGCAATGCATACGAAGAGCTGGGAAATTACACGGAAGCGATCAAATGTTTCGGTCAGGCGATCAAACACGACCATACGCATTACGAATCGTTTTTTGGGCGTGGAAGCTGTTACGACCTGCTTGAGCAATACAAGAAAGCGCTCACCGATTATAATCGCGCGCTGGAATATTGCAAAGACTATTCGGATTTGTGGTACGCAAAAGCCGACGCCGAATATAATCTCGGCAGATACAAAGATTCACTTTCCAGCTACAAAATGGTCGTGCAGCTCGACGCAAACAATTCAGAAGCGTGGTTCGACTACGGCGATACATTATTTGAACTTGGATATTTGAAAGAGTCCCTCAAAGCGCTGAACCGGAGCATTGAACTCAATCCAAAATACGCCGAAGCGTATTACAGTCGCGCAAAAGTATTATTCGTAATGAAAAAAATGCTCGATGCTGTTGACGCTTTGAAGACCGCTTTTTCACTTAATCTTGATTTGCGAAAGAGATTCAACGAAGATTTCCTTGGAATAAAATCAATCAAGGAATTCGCAGCATTGCTGCAGCGGTAGAAACCGCCCTGCGGCGAAACTCCACTATGGATGGCGGTACGCCGCGGCGTGCCGCCATTTTTTTATTTTCCTGCTGAACTATGAATGCACATCAGAATCCAGTACGCATCGGCATCATTGGGCATCCGTTAACACACACATTTTCTCCCGCAATGCATACCGCCGCTGCACAAGAACTGCACATGCCGCTTATGTACGGTACACTCGATGTTGGAAGTGAATTTCTCCCTGCACTCATTGCTTCACTGCGTGTTCAAAAATTCCGCGGAGCGAATGTAACGATTCCGCATAAGGAAGCCGTTCTGCCATTACTTGATGAAATTACGGAAGAGGCTGCTTCAGTCGGCGCCGTGAATACGATCGTCAATGAAAACGGCACACTCACCGGCTACAACACCGATGTCACGGGAATTGCGCGTGCGCTGGATTCGGTGCACGACACCCTTCGGCAAAAGACCATCGTGATTCTTGGTGCGGGCGGAGCTGCGCGCGCTGCAGCGTACGCATCAGCGAAGTATTGTTCACCGCAAAGCATTATTGTTTTTAATCGGACCCACAACCGTGCAGAAAACCTTGTGCAGCATTTTCAAAAACTTTTCCCGAAGATTGTGTGGAAAAGCGTCGGCGAACATGAGACGTTGGCGCGGTCTGTTGAAAAATCAATTCTCATCGTTAATGCAACGCCGGTGGGAATGCATCCGCACGTCAAAGCATCGCCGCTTCCATTTGAGGCCAAGTTTTCAAATCATCAAATTATTTTCGATATTGTCTATACACCGCTGCGGACGGCATTGTTGAATCAAGCAGAAGCGTGCGGTGCGGCAACAATTGAGGGAATTGAAATGTTTATTCACCAAGGGGCGCGTGCGTTTGAACTGTGGACGGGAATGCCGTTCCCTTTAACATCGGCACGGGAAACAGTATTAAAAAAACTGAATGAAAGCCGGAAGCGAGAATAAGGTATGCTCTCACAGGAAACTTCTGAAAAATACCAGCGCTTGAAGTCGATACTACAAGAGATGCACTCTCTTGTCATTGGTTATTCCGGCGGCGTGGACAGCACGCTGCTTCTGAAAGTTGCGTGCGATTTGTTAGGAAGCAAAGCGCTTGCCGTGATTGGAAAATCTGAAACGTATCCTTCTGCTGAATATCGCGAAGCTGTGAAGCTTGCAACGAGCTTTGGCGCACGTTTCATTGAAGTGCAGACGGAAGAAACCGACATTCTCAAATTCAAAGAGAATCCGCCGGACCGCTGTTATTTTTGCAAGACCGAATTGTTCGGTAAACTGATGGAAATTGCTGCACAAGAAGAAATTCCGTGGATTGCTGACGGCACCATCACCGACGATGTGGGCGACTTCCGCCCCGGTATGAAAGCAAAAAAAGAAAATAACGTCCGCTCGCCGCTGCTTGAAGCAGGACTTTCAAAAAACGATGTGCGGGAAATTTCGAAATATCTGAATTTGCCGACGTGGAACAAGCCGTCGTTCGCCTGCCTCTCTTCCCGCTTTCCGTACGGCTTCGGCATCACGCGGGAAAATCTCATGAAAGTAGATAAAGCAGAGACGTTAATGCGCGAACTCGGATTTCGTACGTTTCGCGTCCGGCACCATGACGACAAAACCGCCCGCATCGAAATCGGCAACGAAGAAATGCAGCGCTTCTTCAATGACGAGATCAGAGACATCGTCGTGACAAAATTCAAAGAACTGGGATTCACCTACATCACACTGGACTTGCAGGGATTTCGCAGCGGCAGCATGAATGAAGTGTTGACCGCGGAAACGAAGCGTTCATATACATGATTTTTCCCATTCAAAAAAAAAGTACATAGTTCCAAACAACAGTGACAAGTTTCGATACGCGAAAAGAAGCAGTAGAATTATTTGCGGCACGAGTGCTGAACATCGGGGAGGTGTAATTCTGTGGCGATTCTTTCTGACAGCACAAAAAAAATGATCAGCGACTTATTGAAAGCCGCCGATCGGTCGATTAAGGAGACAAGGCTTGATGAGGCTCTGGGGTTTGTCAGCCGCGTTTTTGAGATGGATGAAAAGAACGTTTATGCCCGCGCGTACCGGGAACGCATCCTTGCACTAAAAAGCGTCGAAGCCAACCCTGCGCCGCCGCCGCAGAAAAAAAAATCCGCCCAGCCCGTTACAGAAGGAAAAGAAGAAGCGAAAAAAAATAGTGAGCCGCTTCTCCGGGAGCCGCAGAAACCGTTGGGAGGCGTCATTAAGAAATCGCCGGCAGCGCGCGAGGCGTACAAAACACTGCTCAGCGAAATTTGGAAAGACGGTGCAATCAACGCCGAAGAGCAGGAACGTATCGATGCGATGCGGGCAACGTTCGCCATCGCTGAAGATGAACATACCGCCATTGAACAGGAAGTCCGAATTCAATTGTACCTTGCCGCCGTTCATAATGCCTGCGAGCATGGTGCGTCGACATTCGATGATCTTCAGCAAAAATTTAAAATTACCAACAGCGAGCACCGTTCGGTTGAATTCATTATTCAACATTACCGCGAATCGCTGAACACAAAAGGCGTCATCCTTGCGCTCGATGACGACACCTCGCTGCTCAAGATTGTAAAAGATGTGTTGCAGGACGAAGGCTACACATGTTATACCGTTTCTTCCGGTGAAGAAGGTTTAGAACTCCTTGAAACCCTCAGTCCGGAAATTGTCCTCTGCGATATTAATTTTGCAAAACCGCACATGAGCGGTTTTGCATTTTACGAGAAATTCCGGTCAATGGAAGAATTCATTAATGTGCCGTTTATTTTTCTCAGCGCGCTCACCGAAGATGTCGTTGTCCGCACGGGAAAACAAATGGGCGTGGATGATTACCTGACAAAACCGTTCGATCCGGAGTTGTTGATCGTGACCATCGAAGGCAAGCTGAAGCGTTCGCGCGAATTGAAACGCGCCGCCATGCTTCAGCACAAATAACCGTTTTCCATCAGCACTTTATGAAATCGTATTTCCGTCGGCTGCGGGCATTCTTTCAGAACCTTGGCTTGGTGGAGCAGGCGCAAATTGTCGCCTCTACGGCGGTGGTCGTTATCATGATCACCATCATCACCGCAAGCATTATTCTGAACAAGATCATCACGTGGTTCGATTTCATCAGCGTTGTGACCGTTGGCGTTATCGGCTTCGCAAGCGTGTACTTTTCGCTGAAGTACGGCAGACAGCTCGAAGAACAAAAGCGCGAACTGGTCGCACTGAATACCGTGGCGGAAGCGATCAATCATTCCATCGATCTCAATTATCTTCTCAGCAACGCATTGAAGAAAGTTGTCGAAGTAACGCATACGACGTTCGGATGGCTGTATGTTGCGGAAGGGAAAAAATTGGTGCTCAAGAATTCGGTAGGAACCGACACAACGTTTTTCAACGAAACGGTGCATGCCAATAGTGACGTGGTCCCGTGGCTCCAACATATTCAAACCGGAAAAACGGAAACAGCCCCGCTTTCATCGTTCGCCCATCCATCAATTGCCGAAAGCATTGTCGCTTCATGGGTATCGCTTCCTTTGCGCGCCGCCGACCAATTCGCCGGTGTGCTGATATTGGCAAGCACCATTCCGGATTTTTTCCCAGAAAAAAAACTCGATCTTATTTCTGCGTTCAGCAACTATATCAGCGTTGCATTGAATAACGCGCACTTGTTCGAACGGCTGCGTCAGTCAGAACAGCAATACGCTGATTTGTTCGAACACTCACCGGATATGTACCATCTTGTCAACCGCGAAGGAGTCGTTATTAGCTGCAACCAAACGGAAGTGCAAACGCTGGGATATTCAAAAGCAGAACTCATCGGCCACCCGCTTTCATGGCTCTACCCGAACGAGTACAGGCACAACGTATTGAAAACGCTTCAGGCTGCTTTTGAGGCGCGGCAGGAAATCCGCGACGTCGAAGAACACATGATGAAAAAAGACGGAAGCGTCATGGACGTCAGCGTGAACACATCGTTGGTATACGATGCAAACAATAAACCGGTATTGATGCGCTGCGTTGTCCGCGACATTACGGAAGCAAAAAAGTTTGAGCAAAAAATTTTACAGGCTCAAAAGATCGACAGCATCGGCAATCTCGCCGGCGGCGTTGCACACGATTTCAATAATATTCTAACGTCCATTCTCGGCTCAGCGTCAATCATGCTGCGCCGCATGGATATCAAAGACAAGTGGCGTCCGTTTGTGGAAATTATCGAAACTGCTGCCAAGCGCGGCTCTTCGCTGACACGTCAGCTTCTTACGTTTGCCCGGCGCAGTACCATTGAAATCCATCCTATTGACCTTCATAAAATTCTCGAAGAAACAATCCAGCTTTTCGAACGAAGCGTCAATCCCAATATCATCGTGAAGAGAAATTTAGATTCCCGCAGCGCTGTCGTAAGCGGAGATGAAGGACAAATTCAGCAGGCATTTTTGAATATTCTCATCAACGCCCGCGACGCAATGCCGGACGGCGGAACGGTGACCATTGAAACTGATGACTTTGATTCACGTGAAGAACGTACCGCTCAGGGAACAAACGGCGCCGCGAGCCGAAAATATATTTCTATTCGCTTTATCGATACCGGCGTTGGTATGACTCACGACGTTCAGCAAAGAATTTTTGAACCGTTCTTCACAACAAAAGAACAAGGCAAGGGAACCGGATTAGGTTTGTCTGTTGTCTATGGCGTCGTTAAATCCCACGACGGTTATCTCACCGTTCAAAGCGAAACCAACCGCGGAACAATTTTTTCCGTCTTTCTGCCGCAGCTTCCCGAAACAGTGACACTCAAACAACGGAAACAATCGCCGCGTATCGTCGGAGGCTCTGAATCCATTCTTGTCGTTGATGATGAAGATACCGTCCGTGAAACCATTACAGCGATGTTATCGGATCTCGGGTACGTTGTGCGCAGCGCCGCCACCGGAAAGGAAGCGCTGAACGTACTGTCAAAGCAACGAAAGTTTGACCTTGTGCTGCTGGATATGACCATGCCGGACATGAGCGGCAAAGCGGTGTTTGAAAAAATATCGAGGATGAAAAAATCAATCAGGGTGCTGGTCTCCAGCGGCTATACCGACGAAGTGTTGGGCGACGATTCTTTTGCCAACAATGTTGCCGGATTTATTCAGAAGCCGTATGAAATTGCCGAGATTGCAAAGAAAGTCCGCTCCGTGCTCGATTTTCGCCCCGCCGAAAAGTCCTCCGTCAGGAAATCTTGAATAGTTCCTTTGCAATCATTATGTTGCAGAAGCGGAATGGCTGCCGGATCTACTGCATCCGTGATGTATCAGCCTGTGGCTGCACATGCCGTGAAACAATCATCACAATCAATCAACACCGTCATCGTTTACTACCGTACGTGATGTAGCATGAGCACATTTTCAGAAGAGCTGCGAAAAGAGCGCATGGCAAAAAAAATTGCGCTCGCCGATATTGCAGCTTTGACACACATTAACATAAAGTACCTTGAAGCGCTCGAACAAGGATCGTTCGACGTTCTGCCGCAGACGTACGTCCGTGCATTCATCCGGGAATATGCGCTCGCAGTCGGACTTCTTCCGAACGATGTGCTTCACCGCTATGACGTCATGGTTACGGGAAAATATTCAGAGACGGGAGATTCCATGTTGAGCCAGGGACCGTTTTCACCGTCCGATGCATTAACAATTCCCGATCAATTACCGGAACAGACGAGAGCAGAGCTGATGAAACAGCGCGACACACGAAGAACATTTGTCGTCACCGCTCTCGGAATATTGATTATCGCCGTTGTGTATTTTGCACTCAACTATACGTCAAAGGAAAACCTTCTTCAGAATGCAAAGGAAATGCCTTTTCAGCAAGTCGTGAAAGAACAGGAGAAGGAATTTACGCCTCAGCCGCCGGATACAGCTTCCGCAAACACTGTTCTTCAACCGCAAAGTCGCACAGATTCTCTTGTGCTTGTCGGAACAACAACAGATTCTGTGTGGATGGCCGTGGGCGCCGATGGAAACCCGCCTCAAGAAATCTTTTTGAAACCGAAACAACAGTACCGATGGAAAGCACAGGAAAAATTTATTGTTACGCTCGGCAATGCAGGAGGCATACATTTTACGATGAACGGAAAAGATATCGGCGTTCTGGGAAAGCGCGGCGCGGTTCTGCGCAACGTAACAATCGCTGCGAATTCTGCACAGCCGTAACACCCGAACGAAACAATCCTTTCATTTGAGTATGAAAAATTCTTCCACAACTCCGGCACGGCGCATTGAAGAGCTCTCCGCCATCATCCGCGAGCATGATTATAATTACTACGTACTTGCTCAGCCGGTAATTTCCGATTTCGAGTACGATAAACTGATGCAGGAATTGATCGGGCTTGAAAGCAAATTTCCTCATCTGCGTACGCCGGACTCACCGTCGCAGCGGGTCGGCGGCGCACCGACGAAAGAATTCCCTGCGGTCACGCACAGCGTTCCCATGCTCAGCCTCGCAAACACCTATTCGGAAAAAGAGCTTGCCGATTTTGACCGCCGTGTGAAATCGTTTCTGAACAATGAGCCGTACCGTTATGTCGCCGAATTGAAAATTGACGGCGTGGCGATCAGCCTCGTTTATGAAAACGGAATTTTCGTGAGGGGCGCGACGCGCGGTGACGGTGTTCGCGGAGACGACGTCACCAATAATCTGAAAACGATCCGCTCAATTCCGCTGCGCATCAACACGAAAAATGTCCCGTTCAGAAATTTCGAGGTGCGCGGTGAAATTTACATGCAGAATAAAGATTTTGAGAAAATGAACGAAGAGCGTGAGCTTGCCGGCGAAAAAACATTCGTCAACGCGCGCAACTCGACGGCGGGAACGCTGAAGTTACAAGATCCGAAAATTGTCGCACAGCGCCCGCTGCGCATGTTCACCTATTTTCTTCGTACGGAAGAATCACAAACCAAAAGTCACCACGAAAATCTTTCCCTGCTGACAAAAGCCGGCTTCGTCGTCAACGAACACATCCGCTTATGCAACACAATCAGCGATGTCATCAAATACTGCGACGAATGGGCGGAGCGGCGGGAAGACCTTCCGTACGATATTGACGGCGTTGTCGTAAAAGTTGACTCCCTCCGCCAGCAGGAAATTCTCGGCTCTGTCGCAAAAAGCCCGCGCTGGGCAATTGCCTATAAATTCGCGGCGGAAAAAGCTGAAACTGTCCTCAAAGGAATTACTCTGCAAGTCGGCAGAGTCGGAACGATAACACCCGTGGCGGAATTAGAGCCGGTGTTTGTCGGCAACACGACGGTGAGCCGCGCAACGCTGCATAACGAAGATTACATCAAAGAACTCGACTTGCGCGTCGGCGACACCGTCACTGTGGAAAAAGGCGGAGATGTGATTCCGAAGGTGAGTGCTGTGAATCTCGCTAAGCGGAGCAAAAACGCGCAGCCGTTTTCAATGCCGAAGCGTTGCCCGGAATGCGGCGCAAAAATCTTTCGTCCCGAAGGCGAAGCGGCATATTATTGTGAAAATTTCGAATGCCCTGCGCAAGTACGCGGACGCATCGAGCATTTCGCTTCGCGCGGTGCAATGGATATTGAAGGGCTTGGCGAAGCAGTGATTGATTTGCTCGTAAGCAAAAAGTTGATCAAAAACGTTGCCGATGTGTACACGCTGAAAAAAAATCAGCTTGTTCCGCTGGAGCGCATGGGAGAAAAGAGCGCACGAAATCTCATCGCCGCAATTGAAGAAAGCAAGAAACAGCCGTTCCATCGGGTGCTGTATGCGCTGGGAATCCGTTACGTCGGTTCTGAAGTTGCAAAGCTTCTCAGCGATTCGTTCGGTTCACTCGACCGGCTTCAGAAGGCTTCGCAGGAAGAACTTGAAAACGTCGAAGGAATCGGTCCGCGCATTGCAGAAAGCGTGCGGCGGTTTTTCGGCGAAAGCCGCATGAAGGATCTTCTTGAGCACCTGAAATCATCCGGCGTAACACTGAAGGCAGTTCAAAAAAAGTCCGCCGAAGCCGGACCATTCGATGGAAAAACATTCGTCCTTACCGGCGGACTGGAAACAATGACGCGTAACGAAGCGAAAGAAAAAATTGAAGCGCTCGGCGGAAAAACTTCTTCAAGTGTTAGTAAAAAAACCGATTATGTTGTTGTCGGCACAGACGCCGGATCGAAATTCGACAAGGCACGCGAGCTTGGCGTGAAGACGCTCAGCGAAAAAGAATTTCTTGAGATGGTGAAGATGTAAGCTATCCGGTTGCTCGAAGCAATCGGATAGCTAAACATCTCCTGCGTCTTGCTTTTCACGGAAACCTTTTGCAATTTTGCTGTAAGCCCCTGCGGGGGTGAGTAATCATTCATCCATTATCCCTCACGTTCCAAAGGATTGGCCTTGCCATTTGAAAACGTACGACAACGCATCGGTATCAAAGTAGCGCGTTTGCACTTCCGGAAAAAAACGCCGCCGCTGACGGATTTCACGCATTCATTTTCGAATGCGCGCTCCGCTCTGGTCATCGTTCCGGAAGACAGTGAGCATCGTTCAATGGCAATTCCTTTACTCGCATCGCTGCAAAATAAATTCCGCGGCAACCGCCTGACAATTGTCATTCACGATTCGTTCCGCGATCTCTCCAGCTCGCTCGCCCATTGCAACGTTATTGCCATCCGAAAAGAGCATCTCGGATTCTTCTTTCTGCCGAAACGCAGCATCGTCAATGCCATCGCGCGGCAGGAATACGATCTCGCGCTCGATCTCAATATTCCGATGGTGATTTCAGCGGCGTATTTATGCCGAAGCACAAAAGCGGTCTTGAAAGTCGGTTTTGTTAAGAAAGAAAGCGATATCTTTTATAATTTTCAGATGAACACGTCGCCGCAGAAAAGTCCGCGCCTGCAGTATGAACAATTGCTTCACACCATGGCAATGTTTTAGCCGCTCTACGGAGAGTCTATGAAATTCGATATTACAAAAAATACGCACTACACTCTGTTCAAGCTCAACGAAAAAAAATTAGATGCAACAGTTTCACCGGAGCTGAAGGGCGAATTCATTCTGTTATGCAAGCCGACACTGCCATCGCTTATCGTCGATCTTACCGATGTGGAATTCTGCGACAGCAGCGGATTGAGCGCACTGCTTATTGCCGAGCGGCAAATGCGCCAGCACGGCGGCAAAGTTAAGCTCATCGGCGTGCAAAAACGCGTGATGGCGTTGCTGAAAATTTCCCAGCTCGACCGCGTGTTTCATATCTTCGACAGTCTCGCGAAAGCGGCAAAAAGTTAACATTCCCTTTCCACTAACCGCAGGAGTACTTCTTGGGATTTACCTTCCTTGATTATGCTATCGTCGGTCTCTACCTCATCGGCGTCACCGTTATCGGTACAATCATTTCGGGAAAACAAAAAAACACGCGCGACTATTTTCTTGGCGGAAAGGAAATGGCATGGTGGTCCGTCGGATTTTCCATCGTCGCCAGCGAAACGAGCACGCTCACATTTATCAGCATTCCCGGACTCGCGTACAAATCCAACATGTTCTTTCTTCAGCTTGCGTTCGGCTACTTTATCGGACGGCTTCTCGTGAGCGTCATTTTTATTCCGGCATATTACAAAGGCGACCTCGAAACCGCGTATGATTTTTTGGGAAAACGATTCGGAACATCGCTGAGGAAATTCACTTCTTCCGTATTCATTGTCACGCGCGTTCTCGCTTCCGGAGTGCGTTTATTTGCCACAGCAATTCCCGTCCATCTTATCACCGGATTCAATTATCCGGTCAGCATTCTTATCATCGGAATTTTCACGCTGGCATACACGTACCTCGGCGGATTGAAGGCGGTCGTTGCCATGGATGTGGTGCAGATGTTCATCTATCTCGGCGGCGCAGTTGCGTCAATGTTTCTGATCCTTCACCATCTCCCTAACGGATGGGCTGATGTCGTGCAGTTCGCTTCGGCAAACGGGCTGAACAAATTCCAGATTGTGAACACTGAGTGGGGAGGCGGTCTATGGAATTTCCTTAGCTCCCCGTACACACTTGTCGGCGGGTTGCTCGGCGGAACATTTCTCACAATGGCGTCACACGGCACCGACCAGCTTCTTGTACAGCGCCTGCTCGGATGCAAATCAAAATGGGACAGCCAGCGCGCGCTGATGCTCGATGCAACGTTCATCGTTATTCAGTTTGCATTTTTCCTTGTGTTGGGCTTGTGCCTGTTTGCGTTCTACGGCGGCGTTCCGTTCCAGCAATTGGGCTTGGCTTCATCGGATGAAATCTTCCCGAAGTTCATTGTAGAAAATCTGCCGTCGGGAATTGCCGGACTTGTTGTTGCCGGCGTCTTGGCTTCCGCGATGGGAACACTTTCTTCTTCCGTCAGTTCGCTGGCGTCGTCAACCTATCTCGACCTGTTCAAATTCACACGGAAAGGAAAAAACCTCGAGGTGAAAAATGAAGTGCGATGGTCGCGCTACTTCACGTTGTTTTGGGGCATCGTGCTGGTCGGCGGCGCAATGTTGTTCACCGACACGACAAATCCGGTTGTTGAAATCGGATTGAAAATTGCGTCGTTCACCTACGGCGGATTGCTCGGCACATTTTTCCTCGGACTTCTCTTCAAGCACACAAACCAGCGCGACGCGTATATCGGATTCATCGCCGGTCTTCTTGCGATGACAGCAGTGCTGGAATTCACTGCAATTGATTTTACCTGGCACACATTCATCGGCTGTGCGGTAACGATCGGCATCGGAAACCTGAGCCGATGGCTTCGCCGAAATGAAATGACTTCATGAATAGCAACTATGGAGAACGCTCATGCAATTAACGCTTACTGATTGGCTTGTCATTGTCGCATATTTTGCATTCAATCTTGGCGTCGGATTATATTTTCGGAAACGCGCCACGAAAAGTGTCAGCGATTTTTTTGTCGGCGGAAGAAATGTGACGTGGTGGCTCGCCGGCACGTCAATGGTCGCAACCACCTTCGCCGCCGATACGCCGCTTGTCGTTACCGGGCTTGTCGCCAAGAACGGGATTGCCGGAAATTGGATCTGGTGGAGCATGGTATTCAGCGGAATCCTTACCGTTTTCTTTTACGCAAAGCTCTGGCGGCGCGCCGGCGTTCTCACCGATGTTGAGTTCGCCGAAATACGGTACAGCGGAAAG
>JAJYOI010000125.1 GCA_021796275.1 Bacteroidota bacterium | reverse complement strand
ACAAAAGAAAGTTGAAAGCCTATTCGCTGTATGAGAAAGATGAAGAGTATGTCGTTACTGAAGACGGCAAGGTGATGATTGTTGATGAGTTCACGGGGCGGCTGCTGCATGGACGGCGATATTCCGATGGACTGCACCAGGCAATTGAAGCAAAGGAAGGCGTAAAAGTTGAACGCGATACGCAAACGCTTGCAACGGTTACACTCCAGAATTATTTCCGCCTCTATAAAAAATTAGCCGGTATGACGGGAACAGCGGAAACGGAAGCAGGAGAGTTTTTCGATATTTACAAGCTTGATGTCGTCGTTATTCCGACCAACAAGACAATGGTTCGTGAAGACAAAAACGATGTGGTCTACAAAACGAAGCGCGAAAAGTATAATGCTGTTATCACTGAAATTGAATCAATGCGTGAACAACGCCGCCCGGTTCTTGTCGGAACAACGAGCGTTGACGTATCGGAAACGATCAGCCGAATGCTGAAGAGGAAGGCAGTTCCGCACAACGTATTGAACGCGAAGCATCATCAACGCGAAGCGGAGATTGTTGCCAATGCCGGATTGCCGGGAGCTGTCACCATTGCGACGAACATGGCGGGACGCGGAACCGACATTAAACTCGGTCCGGGCGTTCGTGATGCAGGCGGACTTCATATTGTCGGTACCGAACGACATGAATCCCGCCGTATTGACCGGCAGTTGCGCGGGCGCTCAGGCCGCCAGGGCGATCCCGGATCGTCGCAGTTTTTCCTTTCGCTGGAAGATGATTTGCTGCGGCTTTTCGGCAGTGACCGGATTGCCGGGATTATGAGCCGGCTTGGATTGCAGGAAGGCGAAGTCATTCAGCACAGCATGATCACAAAATCTATTGAGCGCGCACAAAAGAAAGTTGAAGAAAATAATTTCGCAATTCGTAAGCGGCTGCTCGAATATGATGATGTGATGAATCAGCAGCGCGAAGTGATTTATTCAAAGAGGCGCCATGCATTGTTGGGCGAGCATTTGGCAGACGATATTTTCACGATGCTCAACGATTTTGTTGACGAGCTTGTGGAGAAGCATTATGAATCCGGTAGTCTCGATGCGTTGAAAGACGAATTGCGCGTCAATCTTCTTGTTGATGTGCAGATAACGCCGACGGAGTTTCAGCAGCTTGGTATTGACGGAGTCAAAACTGCTGTTCTGAAAACTGCGACAGAGTTTTACAAACGCAAGCAGGAAAAAATCGGTGCTGAGGTGACATCCACGATTGAACGGATGGCATTGTTGCAAGTGATTGATATTCGGTGGAAAGAGCACTTGCGCGAAATGGATGATTTGAAAGAAGGAATTCATCTCCGCGCGTACGGACAAAAAGATCCGATTATTGAGTACAAAGGCGAAGCGTTCCGGATGTTTATGGAAATGATCAGCATGATGAATCGCGAAGCGCTTAATCTTGTCTTCAAGCTGTTTCCTGAAACCCGTGAACAAGTGCCGATACCGCGCATGCGCCGGCCGCTGCGGCGCGAACAATTGACGATGACTCATGATGCATCGGCTGGTATGGGCTTTCAGGCAAACCGCGAGCCGGTGGAAGGTTCGCATGACGGTCAGCAGCAAGCGGTACCAAAAGTCCAGCAAATTCACGCCGAACAAAAAGTTGGAAGAAACGAGCTGTGTCCGTGCGGCAGCGGGAAAAAATACAAAAACTGCCACGGCCGCGAATGAAAAACAATTACCAATAACTACTGAACAGTTATCAATTACTCTAAAAGCTAACGGATAATAGCCCAAACCCAAGACCTAATTCCTAAAGCCTTTTTATTGACATGAAAAAAATTGAAGCAATTATACGTCCGTTCAAACTTGACGATGTCCGCGAAGCGCTTTCTGAAATCGGTGTGAAAGGGATGACGCTGACCGAAGTGAAGGGCTATGGCAGACAAAAAGGTCACACGGAGATTTATCGCGGTTCGGAATATCAGATTGATTTTCTTCCGAAAATTAAACTGGAGATCATTGTCAAAGATTCGTTAGCCGATAAAGTAGTTGCAACGATTGTTAAAGCAGCGCAAACGGGTCAGGTAGGCGATGGAAAGATTTTTGTTTCGGCAGTGGACGAAGCAATTCGCGTCCGGACGGAAGAATCCGGCGAGGATGCACTGTAACTCTGCGTTATTTTCTAATTCTCTTTTTACTATTGTCAATTGATAAGCGGGGAAATTCCTGTGGCATATCTCAGAACAGTTCGGCAGAAAAACATAGCGGCGATACTTGTCACAATTTTTTTTGCTTTTAGCACTGCACATTCTCAGCGTTATTTTCTTCCCGTAGCAAAAGAATCGCTGACGCAAGCACCGTACCCTATTCCCGGTTCACACCTTCTTCGGCAAAAAGAAAAAGCAGTTGCCCAATTTATTCTCACTCACCCCAACGTGCTTGCCGAAGCGAAATTGCACAAAACGACTGCGTGGAATTTTAGCGTGGGTTCAACGAAATCGTGGTACGCTGATGATCTTACCAAGAATAGTTCTGATCCAAACAGCGACCGTTACCTTGTGCCTTCAACATGTCGCGCTGTTGGAACGAATTGCTACATTTTTGTTGAAGATACAAGCTGGAGTTCCGGGCGTGTTACTCAAACGGCGGTAGATTCGGTGAGGAATGCATTTGATAACAGGACACCTGCTTCAGCGACAGAAGGGATTTATGCAGAAGATGTCGCCGCATTTGGAACTCCGCCCGATATTGATAGCGACCCGCGCATTATTATTTTGATTCTCGACATCAAGGATGGCTTTACGGGAACCGGCGGATTCGTTCAAGGCTATTTTTATTCGTTTAACGAAATCCCCAGCAGCCAACCGGGGTTCAGCACAAGCAATGATGCTGAAATTTATTTTTTAGATTGCAACCCGTCAAACCTTGTCTCTGCGAACGGGCTTCGTGATGCGATGAGCACTACTGCGCATGAATTTCAGCACATGATTCACTGGAATTATGACCCAAGCGAGATCGCATTTGTGAATGAAGGATGCTCACTTGTTGCAGAAGTGAATTGTGGTTATCCGATTTATGACCAGAGCGGGTTTGTTAATGAAACAAATCATTATCTCCTCGATTGGCGCGGTAATGACTTCACAAAAGTTACCAATGATTATTCTCGCGCCGCACGTTTTATGACCTACGTGCGCGATCAGATTGGGATGGGAGTTTTTCGATACATCGTTTCGAGTACACTGCACGGCATTGCGGGAATGGATGCAGGATTTCAGTCATTCGGAACGTCGCGCCGCTTTGCCGATATTTTTCAGACATGGACTGTTGCTAATATTTTAGATGACACCACTGTATCCACAATGTACGGATATCGGTATCCCAATTTGCTCAAAGCCGTTGGCTTAACTTATTATAATCCGAATGTCGGAACGACAGCGGATACAGTTCAAGCATTGGCGGCGAGATATCTTGTCTTCAAGGCTGGAGCGCACTTGTCGGGAATATTTTCGACAAGCAGCTCAAAGTTACTTATCAAAGCGGTAGAAATCGGAGTTTCCTCGAAAAGAGTTCTCGATGTTACGCCTAACGTTCAATTTTCGGAACCTGAGTTTGGATCTACGTACAACGAAATTGATTTTGTCGTACTAAACACCGATCAGAATTTGCCGGTGCAGTATTCATACCAAATGGAAGGGTCAGGTCAATCGGCGATGGAGTTGAAGTGGGACCAAAGTGAGCCAACGGGATATTATCCGTTGCCAGCGGGGGATACTGTGTGTGTGACATTCGACGGTGTCTTGGGGGCGAGGTTAGACTCCATTCGCGTGGCACTTCGCCGTGCCGGAACAATGACAGGCGGCGTATGGGCATACAGCGGCACAGTTCGTCCGTCACCATTGGGGAAAAAATTAGCCGCTACTTTTTCAGCAAGTATAGCTACGACAACGCCAGTGCCGTACCCGGTACCATTTCAAAATTGGGCAACAGTAGATTTGCGTTCCTATTCGATCAATGCCAGTCAGCCGTTTGTTGTGGGATTTGTCTGCGGAGGCGATCCGAACACAGAGCCACGCGTGATGAGCACGGATTATGCTTCATCATCTGCATATCATAGTTACACATATTTGGGCGAGGAATCAGCGCCGGGTTGGTACTATTTAACCGCGGATACCACCGGTGATACCGTTGCACTTTACCTCATCAGAGCGTATGTGAGTTTTGACTCTTCCGGCGGAACAGAAATTCACCCCTCAGCATTTATACTGAGTCAAAATTTTCCGAATCCATTTAATCCTTCGACAAAAATTATTTACACCGTTCCGGAAGGCTTTGTCGGAAATGTCCGGATTCAGATTTACGACTTGTTAGGAAGACTTGTTCAAACGATTTTTGACGGCGAACAAACAGGAGGAGAATATCCTGTTGTCTGGACACCACAGGGAATTGCCAGTGGTGATTACTATTGCGTGTTGAGATGGGGTAAAGAACTTGCAGTGCGGAAAATGGTGTACATTCATTGACAATTTTCGATTCATAATTGCCAACAACGAACTGTTAATAGCCAACGACTAACTCCAGCCACCGTATAAAAATGAGCGGTAAAAAATTCACTTCAGAGGAAAAAAATACCTTTCGCCAGCTCACAGTTACAAAATATGAATAGTTTTAGCCTGTATGCTGTTGGTATGATTTATGATACTAAAAGCAACGTTGCTCAACTCTTCTTTCCATCAACGTGTAGGAAGACCAAATGGGCCAGCAGCAATTGTTACTTATTATTTTAGGTGTATTCATTATTGGAATAGCGATCGTGCTGGGAGTAACGATGTTTGAAGATAATGCTGTTAGTTCAGATCGTGATGCCGTTCAAGCGGACCTTGCAGAAATAGCATCGAAAGCGCAAGCGTATTATCGTAAGACTGCAGAATTTGGGGGCGGCGGAAATTCGTTCGCCTCATTAACAGCAGATTCGGTAGGAATGGCACTGTTGGTTTCGTCATCCTTTTCCGATAATACTAACGGCACATATACGATTAAGACTGCCGGTACCGCAACAACTGTAGTGTTGCACGGCATTGGCAAAACTTCAATTGATGCGACCAATTTTCCAGAATATGATTGTACTGTTACTGCGACAGGTTATACATTCACGAAAATAAAGTAAACTGTTTTCATCCATAATCCACATTCTGTAATATTCATTAAACTTTAGGAGGTTCGTATGGGTCAGCAACAACTTCTTCTGATCATCTTGGGCGTGATCATTGTTGGTATCGCGGTTGCCGTCGGTATCACAATGTTTCAGGACAACGCGCTAAGTTCCAACCGAGATGCGGTGCAAACCGATCTTGCAACACTTGCAGTGAAGGCGCAGGAGTATTTCCGTAAACCGGCATCGTTAGGCGGCGGCGGAAATTCGTTTGCAGGTTTGACTGCAGACTCTGCAGGAATAGAAATATTGGTTTCAACAGCATTTGCTCACAACGCTAACGGCGACTACAGCGTTAAGACTGCTGGAACAGCAACGCAAGTTATATTCGAGGGTGTTGGCAAAACCGCAATTGATGCGAGCACTTTCCCGACCTACGATTGCACTGTAACAGCAAGCGGCTATAACATTACCAAAGTGCATTAACCTTTTTTTGATGCTTTGATAAGCCGTTTTTAAGAAGTCATGCCATGAGTTTGTTCTAAGTGAACAGCTCATGGCATGTCTATGTACAGGTAGTAATCCTGTTTTTTGTTGATTCGCCTGCGGCAAATTGACGGGCATTATTGATTTTGGTTCACGCCAATTGTATCTTGCCGATGAAGAATAATCCGCCGAAAAGGTGAACGAGCATTGACGGCAAAATACTTTATTGCTTGAAGCTGAGGAAGAATCATGGCTGAATTTCGTATTGAAGGTGTTTCGTTGAGCGGCAAAGCCGTTCAGGGAATCATCAACGCGGAAAATATGAAGCTGGCAAAAGAACGCGCCCAGCAAATGGCACGTGACCGGAAATTTAAGGTTACTGCAGTTCAAGCGCGCACCGGTTTTCTTTATCGTGTAAAAAAAGAAGGGGAAAAGAAACCGATCGACGGAGAGCAAAAAGCATTTTCCAAACAGGAGGTTGTTGATGCTCTTACGAAGATGGGGTACAAAGTGGTGTACGTGCGGAAGAAATTATTTGCTTCTCTCGGCAAAGTGCCGCAAACGGATGTGGTTTCTTTTGTGCGTGTAAGTTCCGATCTGATCAAGCAAAAACTTCCCTTCAATGATATGATGTCGCTGCTCATCAATGACATCCAAAACAAAACTCTTCGTGAATGCCTTCGCGATATCAATCAGGAATTGAAGCAAGGCAAAGACAGCGAGAAGGCTTTCATCAAACATGAAAAAGAGTTTGGAAAGTTTGCTGCACACATGCTCGGACTTGCATCGAAAAGCGGCAATATGGCGGACATCTATGAGAGCACCGCAAAATTTCTCGAGCGAACTGCCGAATTTAAGAAGAATTTGAAAAGTGCCCTCATCATGCCAATTGTGACGCTGGTTATTCTTTTTGTTGCCGTAGGGTATTATGTCGCCTATATTTTTCCGGCAACGGCAAAGTTGTTTGAAAAATTTAAAATTGATTTGCCGCCAATGACTAAAGCGACGCTGAAACTTTCCGATTTCATTACCGGAAACATTCTCTGGTTAACATTGGCAGTGGTGATTCCGATTCTGGCATTTCTTCGATTTGCGACAACGGAGAAGGGCCGCTTTCTTGTCGATCAATATATTTGGAAGCTTCCCGCAATGGGAGATCTGATGCACAAAACGAATATTGAAATTTTCTGTCGCGTGTTTTATTCGTTGTACTCCGGTTCGGGAGAGAATATTGAAGTCATACGTTTGGCAGCGGAAGCATGCGGTAATAAGTATATGGAAAGCCAGATTAAAAATGTTGCGCTTCCATTGATGGTGGAAAAAGGAATGGGCATCACGGAAGCATTCGAAGCGTGCGGTGTGTTTACAAAAACAGCAATTGCCCGT
>JAJYOI010000046.1 GCA_021796275.1 Bacteroidota bacterium | reverse complement strand
AGAATCCTTGTCCTGCAACGCCGCCCATCGCAACGGGCTTTGCATTAGGATCAGTATGGCAGGCAAAACATGTTGCGCCGGCATTATCGTGCCAGTCGCCGTGAACTCCGCTCATGAATCCGGAAGCATGTGTTTTGGGATCGGTGTGTTTCACGCCGTCGGGATCAACATGGCATTTCATGCACGTTGGGTCGTTCCCTTCCGTATCATGGCACGTCATGCAGCTTTCAATATCGCGGCGGGCGAGACGTGCGTGTTCACCGCCGCCGCTTCCATATCCGATTGTGACAAAATCGGAAACTTCGTGACTCACCGGCATCGGTCCACCGAGCGCCGCGCTTCCATTCTCATGGCAATCGTTGCAAAATGATTGTTCGTGATGGCACGTTTGGCATTCAAGCGCTTTTCCTTTTGCATCAATGCCGTGTGTGAAACGATAATTGATATCGTGCACAGCCTGTCCGGCAAGCGCTTCTGGTTTATCATTCCCTAACACTCGTGGAGAAATCATTCCTGTCTTCGAGCCGCCGCTGAGTGTGGTAAGATTCGAAGCGTCATGACACTGAGCGCATGATGCCTGAGTATGGCAACTCTGGCACTGCGCATCCGGCGACGTTGTTCGCGCCGCAAAACCATGTTCTTTAACAAAATTTCCAACCGTGTGAGATACGGGGCGCAGCGTTTGAAGATTAGTATGGCAGGTTTCGCATTGCTTATTTGCCTTCACATCGTTATGACATGTAGAGCACGTTGCCATTGCGGGCAAGTTTGCTTTAGACGCATAATCAACTTTGTCTAATCCCTTGTGGCACGTTACACATTCTACTTTCTGTTCGCCGATGTGCAACTTGTGATTGAAAAGAACTTCGCTTGGAATTTTTTCCAGCGGAACTTCAGTCTCTTCACTAACGTGGCAATAGGTACAATTCGTGTCGACTTGATCCTGATGGCACGTCGAGCATTCTGTGTGCGTGGGAATCAGGTTATCGTTTGATGAAATACTGGTATCTGCAGCCGTATGGCAGGTGGAACAATCAACACCGTTATCAACGATATGTTTTTTGTGGGAAAACTTAATAATCTTGCTGTGATCTTGCGTTTGTTCATCTCCGCCGGCACCCAATCCGCCAGCAAGAGCGATTGCCGTGATCATTGCTATACAAATTCCAAAAAATAAAATCCGATTTCTCATATTGAAAATCCCTTTGGGAGAGTATCCTTATTAGAACGAGAGGAACCGATCACTAAACCAGTAACTTACTTTCATAAAAATGCGCATATCGTTCGCATATATCCGGTTGCGCATCCACTGCATTTGAATATCCGCTGAAAGCATTTGCATCGGACGATACGTCGCGCCAAGTGTACCGTTCACCACTGAGTTTTTTTCCGCTTGCTGCGACACCTGATAGGATGCATAACCGAAGCCGATCATTGGAATCAATGTTCGTTCAAAAACAGGATACACCGCCTGTAGTAATACACCATTCAAATCGCCTTCGTATCCTAAGTTGCGCGTATATGAAACGCTCACGCCTCGGTACGTTCCGCCAACACGGATACGCGTGCTTTGATCGTCAGTATAGCTCACATATCCATAGCGAACATATGTCTGAATATCCGCTACAGGCGCATATTCAATTCCGCCTTCGGCTTCCTGTGTGCTGTTGGTTTCGAACACAGAAAAAATTGAATTGAAGGCGATACGGGGCTGACGGAATAAATATTCACCCGTTACATTGACATTAGAAAGTACCGAGACCCGTGTAAATAATTGTGCACGCGAAATACGCTCGAAGTTCACATCGTAATCAGATCTGCCGTATACATTAAAAAGGCGTGACATCGTGTACTCGGCATCTACGCTCGCGTACTTTTCTTCGACTGGTGCGTAGGCAATTTCAATCACTTCCGGATTGAACAACGAATCTGCGCGCACCGCCTTGAACGGCTCTGGCTTTCTGCTCCGATTCATATAGCTGATGCCGAGCGAGCCGTCGGTGACCGGCATGAAAAGTATTTGTGCGCCATAAAGAGCGTTGTCGGAAAAATTTCTCTTCAAGTTGATTGTTCGCGATTGCACGACATTGTATCCGCCGTATGCCGTCACGCCGATCATTCCGGAAAAAAATCGCGCCTTCGCAATACCGCCGTCCATCAATCCATTGCCGACTCCGGCAAACACAAATTGACGGCCCAACGAAACATCTACCATGTCGACAATATTCCGTCCCTGAAATACAAGAGACGAAAGACGCAGATCGGGGTCACTGCTGATGACAGTTCCGAAATCTTTCGACACCTGAAAATTAGTGCTGAAGAAAAAGTGAGGCTCGCCGATGTTGAACTGTACGTTTTCGTACGCTCGTAAGTAATTTTGCTTCGCAAGTGAAGTGTCACGCCCCTGCCAGCCATAGAACGACGTTGTAAATCGGCCGCTCATTAGCTGCGCTGCACACGTAGCAAACGAAAGAAACAAAAGAAGAAATATTTTTCGAATCATCATAGGGTATTCCTTTGAACGTGTACCTCTGCAATGACAAGGATTGTGCCATTATTTTTCACGGAAATCACGTGAATAATGTTTATCTACCGGCACGATGTTCCAAAATTTAGTAATGGCAATAGCAGGGCTTCAGAAATAAGAAAAGCCGCCTGCTCCAGAACAGACGGCTTTGTGGTCAGAGGCTTGCCGAGCCTCGTGGGGATTGCCAGCTAGAGGAGGGAATGCTGGCAGGGGAATTTTTTCGTTTTGATATTTGTCTAAACTCTTGAATACCTTACAACTACTGTGCCAGTTCGATTTAGCAGAGAGTGTTTCAAAACAGGCGTTTTCCCTCAATTTATTTCTAATGAATGCGAAAATCGCCAAATATTTCCTCAAAATAAAAAGCCGCCCACTCCAGTGCAGACGGCTTGTTGTCAGAGGCTTTGCCATGCCTCAAGGGAACGCCAGCTTATTGGGAGGGAGCTGGCTATGGGGAATTCTTACTTTGCAGGTATCTCGTGCTTAATTTTTGCCCATGCAACTTTGTAATCAAATGATTTGAATGTCGGGCTTTCTTCATTATGACACTTTGTGCAAAGCTTCGGATCATCCTTTGCAACAATTAATCCGGCAGCAATTGCTTTCTTCTGGTCTTTCATAATTGTCATAACTTTATAATCGGAACCGGGACCGTGGCACGATTCGCACTGTACGCCATCTTCTTGTTTGAAGGTCGGCATTTTTGCGTCGGAACCGTATCCGGTAACGTGGCATTTCAAGCATTCCGGCGATTCAGCGGCAGAAGTTTTCAAACCTTTTGCTTTTGCAATTTCATTTGCCTTATCAGTCTGTAAAGTTTTGAACGCTCCGGCGTGCTTCGATGCCTGCCAAATGCCGAATTGGTTACCTTGTTTCTCTGTCTTGTGGCACATGGAACAAATTTTAACTCCGACATATTTATGTTGCGCCAACAGAGCAGTCGTTGAAACCGAACAAAAAGCGGCGAGAAAAAGAATTATTGTGAGCTTTTTCATTGCTGGTTGTTGTCCTTTCTTTCTTATGTTAATAATTACAGCACCTTAAAAGGATTGGAAATTCGTCGTGCTGTGTGAAGATTTCAAAAATTGTGCCAGCGAAAAACAGCAATTCCATCCATTTCGTTGCCTCTCCGTGCAGCGTTGATCTTGATTTCAAGAATTGCCCGAAGAGGTTTTTCGTACACAAGAATTTTCAATTTTTTACAACTTTATTCTACGCTGACCGTTTTTTTCAATACGGCGGATGTAAAGAAAGAGCGACACCGCCAGAATAGTAATGATCAAGGTTGCAATTCCGAGGCCAGTGCGTCTGAAATAATATTCCTCGACTGCGCCTTTTGCTTCACTCTTAACAACAGCAATTGTCGCCAAGCCCGGTTTCACCGTCTCTGCAAATTTTTCCTCATTAAATGAATGAATCGCTGTACGCGACTGCAGCATTGCCTGATGCGCATCCCTGAGTTTAAACTTCGCATCGGAAATTTCCATGCCGCGCTGTTCGGCTTCACTCACCAGCATTTGTGCTTTTGCTTCTTCGTTTATCAGGCTATCAATCAGTGATCTCATCTGCTGTGCCGCAACGTATCCTTTCTCATTTTCTTTCTCGCTGTGGCACCGGCTGCACACAGCATCCGCTGAAGTGCCGATCATCTTTTCCGTCGGCGGCAGAATCTCATGATTGCTGTGGCACGTTTCACATTCCGGAAGGTGCCGTTCATCAAACGCCTTTTTGTGCGGGCTGGAAGAAAATAAATCTGCATTTAACGCGTGGCATGTTCCGCATACTTTTGAAATTGACTCAACGCCGGGCGGCGCTGCGCCGTGATTTCCGTGACAGTCGTTGCACGCCGGCGCTGAGACATCATGCTTCTTCAGCAGCGCAACACCGTGGACACTGCGGGAATATTTCTCAAATTGATCGGTCGGAATTCCGTACGGTTTCATGTATGCAGCATTACTATGGCACGCCGCGCACGTGGCGGGAATGTTGAGTGCATAGACACTCGACTTTGCATCGTGCACCGATTTAATGTCGTGGCTGCCATGGCAGCTTGCACACTCTGCCGTTTTTGGATCGCCTTTCTTGTTGCGAATTCCGTGAATGCTTGTCCGATATTTTTCTAACTGATCAACAGGCAATGAAGGATTGTACGTCCGCATGTATGTCGGATTCGCATGGCATTTTCCGCATGTTGCCGGAGTGTTCAGCGGATACACCGGCGACGCCGGATTCTTCACCGACACAATTCCGTGCGCATGATGACATGTCGTGCATTGAACAATCCGGTTGTTCCCGCTCAGATCAAGCTTCCCATGCACACTTGCCTTGAGATTTTCGAACTGGTTTGTTGGAAGAGAAGAATGATATCGCTTCATCTTTTCCGGATCGCTGTGACAGCTTGCACACACCGCGGAAATTTGATCACCTTTCGGTACTCCGATGTACCCGGCCTTTTTGTCCATCGCTTGTTCCATTTCTGTCGCACGGCGGTCACCTCCGTGACAATCCGCGCAGGAAATTCCTTTCGCAAAATGGATATCATGCTTGAACAATTCTGCCTCAGCAGTTCCGAGATCATTATGACATGACACACACTGATCCACCGGCTTTTGCGCTTGACCGAATACCAGCCCGTTGCTTCCTACAAAAAAACCAAGAATATATATTAAGTATTTCATATCAGCCATCCGATGATGGTGAGAACAATAATGAATATGACCGCGAAGAGACCGAGATAATTCACAAAGCGGTTCTGCTCTCCGCGTGAACTTTTTTTGTCCCAGAAAGGAACTAATGCCCACAAAACGCCGGCTGCACCGAACAGCAAGACGCCCAGCAATTCTCCATCAACGAAGAGAATATGAGCCGGAAGATATCTCAGTGTTTGATACATGAAAAGAAAGTACCACTCAGGTTTAATCCCAGCGGGAGCTGATGCAAATGCGTCTGCCTTTTTTCCTAACTCCCACGGAAAAAACACCGCAAGAATTGCAAGGATGTTCAACACGATAAGCCAAAAAAGCAGATCGCGAAGAAGAAAATTCGGAAAGAACGGCATCGTTTTTCGCTCAGTGTCATGGTGAGCATCGATCGGCTCGCTCATTCCCTGGCGCTGGACGAGAAGAAGATGAATTGTCAGCAGCACTGTGAAAATTCCAGGAAGCACTGCCACATGAATACCGAAGAAACGCGAGAGCGTTCCGCCTGTGACATCTTCGCCGGCGCGGAGAAAAACGAGAATCGGTTCACCGATCACGGGAAGTATTCCAACGATGTCGGTTCCCACGCGCGTGGCAAAAAATGCAAGTTCGTTCCACGGAAGCAAATATCCGCTGAAGCCAAAACCAAAAGCGAGAAGAAGCATGACCATACCGGTGAGCCATGTAATTTCACGGGGTGAGCGGTACGCTTTCGTGAAGAACACGCTGAACATGTGCACGAAAATTGCGAGAATAAATAAATTTGCAGCCCAGCTGTGAATAGAACGGATCAGCCAGCCAAACTGTACTTTCGACATGATGAATTGAATGCTTTCGAAAGCGAGGTCCTCGCTCCCTTTGTAATACATCAGCAGAAGAATTCCCGTAATGACTTGAATGATGAACAGGAACAGAGAAACGCCGCCGAAATAGTACCATATAGAATGGCGGTTGATGGGAACATATTTCTTTCCCATGAACTTTACCAAATCGTCAAGTTCCACACGGGAATCAATCCACTTGTACATTTTTCTTAGTAAAGTTTTCATGACTTTTGAGAAATGAATACCTCCTCTCCTTGAACAACGACGCGGTACTCATCAAGAGGCCGCGGAGGCGGACCGGAAATATTCCGCCCGTTGAGATCGTACTTTCCGTTATGGCACGCGCACCAAATGACGCCGAAATCTTTCCTGTACTGAACTGTGCATGCAAGGTGAGTGCATGTTGCGGAGAATGCACGAAGGTTACCGTTCGCAGTCCGAATAAGAATAACAGGTTTGTTTCCAAACCGGACTATCGTGCCGCTGTCCTTTTCGAATGCACTCAGCTTTCCCGCTTTTACGCTGTGAACTTCAACCTCAGACTGGACGGGAGGCTTGAGATAGGCGAGAATGGGGTAGCAAACAGCTATCAGCCAGGCGACAATGCCGCCGCCAAGAAACAGTTTCAAAAAATCGCGCTTCCCCGGTTCCGGGGCTTGCGCAGTATTTTCTGGTGTGATCATGATGTTGACCTCTCAACGTTGTGAATGCAAATACCAAAAACGCGCCGTACAAAACACCATCGTTGAAAACAAACGACGGGCTTACTGGCCTCTGTGACAATCACTGCAATTCATTTCTTTCCACGCATCACCGATATCGACCGGATGACGATACTCTACGCCTTGCAAAGACAAACGCAGTTTATCATTGAGATCCTGAGCGAGAATAACATGACATGTGTTGCAATCTTTTGAAAGAATTTTTCCATCGTCGCTTACATGTTTCCCATCATGACATCGAAAACATCCCGGATCGTACAAATGGCCGATGTTATTCGGATACTTCTTCCATGAGACGCGCATTTCGGGGAAAAAATTTCTGCTGTAAATTTTTTGAAGCTGCGCAATCGCGGAATCAATATCAGCTTTTTTTGTACGTGCAATTTGCGGATACTGTTCCGCATATTGCTCGCGCACATAAATTCCGATGCTGTCTTTTGCCCCGTCTCCCGTAGCGTAGTGCTGCGACAAGGCATCAACGGAAATTGCCTTTACAAATGGCAGCCGTGTATCAATCCAGCCAAGTTTCATTGCTTCGTTGACAGATTGGTTGGGCGGCCGGTAAATGTGCGTCGGACGGTTATGGCAATCAATACAATCCATTAACCGCTTCTCACCTTTCGCAAGCTGATCGTTAGTAAACGATCCATCGTTCACTTTATAGGTTACCACTTTTCCATCTGGCCCAACTGATTGCACCCACGGAATCACCTGGCGCTGGGAATCAATCGCGACATACGTAATCTTATTTCGGATATTCATGTGCCAATGAATTCCCGATGTGGGGCCGCTTTCCGTATTTCCGCCGCCGATCTTCATGAGCAAGGTAATCCACCATTCGGTGTTTTTTTCATCCGGAAGAAAATACGTCTTCTCAATCTTTTTCTCAGTGTAGAAATACTTTGGCCAATGACATTGCTCGCACGTTTGCTGCGCCGGACGAAGGCTGCGCACCGGCGTTTCAATCGGACGGGTATATTTGTTGAAGAGAACTGAATACACCTGATAAGCACCCGATAATTTCGATTTTACGTACCAATCCGCACCCGAACCGACATGACACTCCGCACAAGTAACGCGCGCGTGAGGTGAATACATATACGCAGTGTATTCCGGTTTCATAACTTTGTGGCAGACTTCGCCACAAAACTGAACTGTTTCCGTGTACTCATACGCCTGATACGCACCGAACGCCGAAAACATCAGAAGAAAAACAGTCAGCACTGCGAAAAACATGAACACGGAACGGTGATGTGCATCGTTGAGATCGATCCGCAGGTACCGGCGGGAATCTGAAGCCGATCTGCGCCGGCGGCGATGTTCAAGAAACATGCCGAGAAAAATAATCGCAACGCCGAAGAACAGAGCGCCCGGAAGAATAAGAAAAGCGATAACGCCCATGTACGGATTGCGGGACTTTTCGAACATTTCCAACACAACCAGAAACACAATGACTGCAAAGCTGACAACCGAAATCGTTGTGCCGGCAAAACTGATTGGGTTATAAAATGATTTTGGAAGAAATCTTTTCATGTGAAACACTCTTTTTTTCTGCGGCTCTGCATCTCAGTGTTGAATTTTCTTTTTATCTGTACGCGAAAATCATCGCATAAATAATCCAGACAACAATGCCGAAACCGGTCAAAAGCGCTGCCCAGCCGAATACTTTTATTGAGCGCACTACAATCTGCGGATACGGTTCAACGAGATATTTTTCAAGCTCGCCTTTTTCAACAAGCTCTTCGTACTCGGCGGGCCTGTCTATTTTATATTCTTCAAGCGGGGTTCTGCCTGAAAATATCACGATGTCCATCGGGAATTTTTCCGGGCGAAGATGAGTATTGAAAAAGTGCACAGTAAAAATAAAGCCGGTTGCAAGCAACGCTTCATCGCTGTGAATAATTGTAGCAACGTTGATAACCCAGCCGGGAATAATGTTCGTTAACAACTCCGGGAACCACAGTGTCACACCGGTTGAACCGATGACCAAAATTCCCCAGAAAACAGCAAAGTAATCGAACTTCTCCCAGTACGTCCAACGGCCATACTGCGGCCGTTCGCCTTTTCCGACAAACCATTTTAGCGTCCCAATAATATCGGACACATCTTTTTTGTTGAACATCATACTGCCGGGCGAAAAAATCAGTGCCCTCCATGTCTTGTATTCTTTCTTCTTCATCCTGGTGATATCGACGATGTGCGTGATGAAAACACTTACCATCACCACGGCGAAGAAGCGATGAATATATCCGGCAGATTCAAAACCTCCCAAGAGATGCGAAAGAATTACCGCCCATCCTGTGTAAGAAAATTTTATCGTCAAGCCGGTTAACGCAAGGCTGATAAAACTCACAATCATGAGAATGTGAAGCACTCTGTTCAGCCGGGAGAATCTCTGGAACTGGAATTTTTCTCTGTTCACAGTCATCGGCGCAACAAACGCTGTGGCAAGCTCCGAAATTATTTGTTTTTCACCTTCAACCATTTTCTTCCTTACAACCAGCATTTCATGATTTTGGATGTTCGCTCTCGCCGGATAATTTCTTTTTCAATTCTTTCCTGTACTGAAGCGACCGCGGCAGCCACAACAATGTATGCACGCCCGCAAAAACGAATGTTCCGATTAACAATCCGGTCATTCCAAAAAAAGTCCAGTACAGCCACGGATATTTATTCGGATCGTGATGAGTTGCGTGGGTAAAATATCCGGCAAATTGCCTGTTCGCGCCGGCGTGGCATTTCTGACATGTCTTCACAACATTTTGATGGCTCAGATGTGAATTAGGATCGGTAACGGGAAGAATATCATGGGAGCCGTGGCAGTCATAGCATTTTGCCGTTTTAGTGTAGCCAAGCTGGGAAACTTTTCCATGATAGGTATCGAAATATGTTTTGGCGATCTCAGCATGGCATCTTCCGCACTGATTCATGATTGTTAATTTGAACGCGTCCTGATCCGTTCTGCGGATGGTATGAGCGGTATGACAATCGTTGCAGGCAGGAAGTTCTTTATCCGTTTTCGTCACCAGCGGCGAATGAACGCTTTTATCAAATTGTTCTTGAATTCCAAAATGGCATTGCCCGCATGTCGCGCTGACATTTTTTCTATTGACACTTGATGCAGGATCGGTGTGCGGAAGCTCGTGATGAGCCGTATGACAATCAGCGCACGTTGCCGTTACCGTCATACCGCTTTTCATTAATCCTTTGCCGTGAATGCTTTCTGTGTATCGTTCAATGATGTTATGTTCCGTGCCTGTATATCTCACCGCGGCTTTTTTGCCTTCCCGATGGCACTTTGCGCAGAGAACCGGAATATTGATTGCAAAGGTAGACGACTTTGGGTCTTTTTTTCCGAGCACGCCGTGAGAGCCGTGGCAATCGGAACACGCCGGGGCATTCGGATCATTTTTTGCAAACAATTGACCGTGAATGCTCGTTTTGTATTCATCGCCAATTTCGGCGTGACAAGAGGAGCAATCAACCTTTGCAGTAATTCCTTCGCAAGGTCTCAGCTTTGAAGGATTAACGCTTGTGTGGCACTGACTGCACGCAACTTTGGTATGACGCGAACCGGCAAGCTCACTGTAGTTCACAAACATTGACCTGCTGTCAGCGGCTTTTAATTCCTTTTTCCCGTGACAACGCAGGCAATCCTGATCCGCCATTCCCTGTTCGTAGTACACGTTTCTCACTTTATGCGGCTGATGGCAATCGACGCACGCCGGCAATACGTGTGCTTCTTTTTCCCAGAGTTCACCGCGAATAATTTTTCTATGAACGTTCTCGATGCCAGCATGGCATTTGGTGCACGTCCCGGCGATATTTTTTCTTGCTATTGAAGAGCGAGGATCTGTATGCGGTAAAATTCTATGGGCTGAATGGCATGAAACGCACGTCGCCGCCACCACTAGTCCTTTTTTCAAAAGCGCTTCGCCGTGAATACTTTCGGTATAATTTTCTAAAATATTTGATTGTGGAATATGCCGCTGCACCTGAACCGGCGAGCCTTCATGATGGCAGCTCCCACAGACGTACGGAATTTGTAACGGCGCAACAGCAGATTTTGAATCTTTGACCGGAAGAATTTCGTGCGAACCATGACATGATTGACACACCGGCGCTAACTTGTCGCCTTTTGCTGAAGCCTTTCCGTGCAGACTTTCGGTATAGTCCTTATTTTCTGCCTGATGACAGCTTGTGCATTGTGCTCTGTCAACATTTTCCTTGTGAGGAAAATCCGAATCTTTGAGATCGACGTGGCAATCAATGCATTTATTCCCAGCATGTACGGAAGAAGATAATTTTTTCTGATCGACAAAAACAGAAATCTCTTTGCCGCCAACTTTCCGCGTCAGTGTTTTATCTTCGTGACAGCCGAGACAGTCGCTGTTATCCTGCGCTGAAGCTGCAGCAGGAAAAACAAACGACAAGCAACCGAGAAGGAATATATACAGGTGCTTACTCATTTCACTGATGTATTTTTTCCTTCTTCAAATTCCTGTTGTTTTATTTTTTCAAGCTCCAGCGGATGTTCCTCAAGCATTTCTTCTTCCGTAATCGTTCCTTTGAACCATGCAAGATTCATCGGATAAACGTCTGGATTGAAAATGACGAAATAAAAATGCCAGACAATAATCGCCAGGGTTGCGAGCCATGCTTCGTAGTAATGGATCGTTCGCGCAACATCAAACCACAGCTTGCCGATCATTCCGAGTGAGATGTTGTCGAACCACATGATTGAACCGGTCAGTCCCATGATAATTGTTCCCCATACCAGCGCCCAGTATTCACTTTTCTCAATATAGCTGAATCGGTCGAACCGCGGTTTCTCTGTGCTCATGCCGAGATTGTATTTTGCCACCGCAAGCGCATCATGAATATCCTGAATCCGCGGCAAAAGATCGAAGATCAATTTTCTTCCACGTTGTGTGAAAGAGATATAATAGAGATGGTACACACTTGCACCAACAAGAATAACAGCGGCAATGCGGTGAAGCAGGCTTCGGATTTCGAATACTGCCGGACTGATGGAGCGAATCGGCTCAACCCACCACGCGTCAGGAAATTTCAGCATGAAACCTGTGATAACAAGTGTAATGAAACTGATAACCAATGAAGCGTGCTGTAATCGTTCGCTGAGCGTCATTCTCACATACAAGCTGTGCCCAACTTCTTCTTCCTGAAAGTGTCCGCGCCGCGTGCGCAGTTTGCGTTTTGCTTTTTTCAGAAAATCAAAAAGATTGTGTATGAACATTCCGCCGATAGTGACCAGAATGAGAACGATGTATGTGCTCGTGATATAATACAGCAACGGATTTTGTTTTTCCGTTACAATAACATGCACCGGTCCTTCGGCAAATTTTGCATTCGCACCAGGATGACACTTCCCGCAGGTCGTTGCAAGGTTCTTTTTATTGACACTTGACCGCGGGTCGTTTGACGGAAAAATATTATGAGCGGTATGGCAGCTTGCGCAGTTTGCTACAGTAGTTGCGCCACCTTGTAAAGCCAAACCGTGATAGCTATCCTTGAACGTGCTCCATCTGTTAGGATTGAGACCGTACTTTGTCGATAAAGGAACCGAGCTATGGCATTTAGAGCAGACCTCCTGCGAAACATTTGCGTAAGAGGTCGGCGCTTTCGGGTTGGCGGGATTCAGAATATTATGTTCGCCATGGCAGTCCGTGCAGACCGGCGCATCTTTGTTTCCTGCAAGGAATGCCGTTCCGTGAATGCTCGCTTTATAGTCGGCGGCAATTGACGGATGACACTTTGCACAGGTATTTGGAATATTTAGTTTGTTCACGCGCGATTCCGGATCGGAGCCTTTGCGCATGTCATGATTTCCGTGACAGTCAACGCAATTCGCCGCTTTCCCGTTGCCATTTTTCAACGCCTGCCCATGAACGCTTGCTTCATAGGACATCACAAAACTTTTCGTCGGCCCCGTTGCCGGAGAAATTTTGTTCGTGCCATGACATGAAATGCACACTTGCTCCTGAACAATTTTCAATTGCACGGAATCGGTGCCGGCGGTAATAGTAGTAATATTTTTCGAATGACATTGAATGCATGTCGGCGCATTTTTGTTATGTGCGACGTATGCCTGCCCGTGTGCTGATTTGAGATAATGATTCTTTTCTTCAGAATGACACCGGCCGCAACTTTCAACAATATTGGAAGGGCTAAACCGCGTGCCGGCAACTTTCGGAGATTGAACATCGTGTGTACCATGGCATTCCTTGCACATTTTGCTGACATCGCTTCCTCCTTTTGCAAGAATCGTTTTGTGGAAAGAATGTTTTGATGGCACATTCTGATGGCATGTCAGGCATTGTACCGGTATAATATGTTCCTTGTGCGGCATATCGTCCGGATTAAATCCGGTATGGCATGCTACACACACAAGTTTCTTATGCGCTGACTGTGAAAAAATGCTGTCGTTAACATAAATAGAAACTTGCTTCCCGTTGCGATCCATTGTCAACGACGAATCGGAATGACATGTGAGACAATCTTCTTTTGTTTGTGCGTGAAGGGTAAAACAGAAAAGTGTTGAAACAAAGAGAAGAGAAAACAATTTAAAATAAAACTTCATTGGTTGCTCGGTCTGATAATTCTGGTGGTAGCCTAAAACATCCTGAGTATTGCACTGCAAAAAATGCAAGGAGTGTGCCAGCCGTAACTCACTAAAAATTCAACATTTTCGCTGAATTCTTCGCTGGAATTCTCAACAACATCCAATTTTCGCGTTGATATTCCCAAGATTGAGAAGTGGCGGCGTGTGCGATCACGTACAGCGTGACCACGTGCCGTATAAAAATGCCACAGGCGAACCCCGCTTTGGGCGGGACTCGCCTGTGCTGAGGAAAAAATTTACTTACGGTGTTACTTCAGCAAAAGCATTTTCTTTGTAATGCTGTAATTTGCAGTTCCATTCGATGACACAACAAGTCGGTAGAAATAAATTCCGCTTGCAACTTTACTGCCATTGGAGTTTGCGGCATTCCATTGCACCTTATACGTACCCGGAACAACTTCGCCGTTCGCCAGTGTAGCGACAAGCTCGCCGAGAACATTATAGACACTCAGATTCACTTGTCCAGAACGCGGAAGTGAAAATTGAATTTCCGTCGAAGGATTGAACGGGTTCGGATAGTTCTGACTGAGGTCAAACGTCTTAGGAACATCACGGCCGACAGTTTGGACACCAGTAATGCCTCCGAGCGCCTCTCGCAACAGCGCGACTGCGTATTTAGTATTGTGAACACCCATGCTGCCGTCTTCCACTACAAAATAGTAATCGTAGATTGCTTGAATCGTGTCGGGATGATTCTTCACTTTCAATGAATCGGCTATGGAACTTACCGGCTGACCGGAAGCATCGAGCGGAAGACGTGCTTTCAATTTATCCAACATGCCTTGGATTTCTGTCTGCACTCCTTCAATCACTCCGTTCCCGTCATAATCGGCAAATGCTTTCACATCATCGAAAGAAGTAATGCCGGCACCGTGGCAATTCTGACACACACCGACAAGGTCATTACCGCTTGTGTCTGTCATACTCCATGTATGATTCGCACTTGCTGCCGAGCCAACATCCTGCATGTGGCAAGTAACGCACGCGTCTTTAACAGCGATGCCGTGCGTTTGAAGTCCGGTTATGGGCTGACCATATTCATACGCATTCTGACCGAACAACATATCTGCCTGCGGATTATGGTGCGGTCCGTAATGGTCGCTGAAACCGTAGTATGGTGCTTTGGATGTCACCTTCGTTGCTATATTGTACCGTGAGTGATGGCAATTCATGCAAAGCTGTCCCATGCCGCCGCCCGTTGGTTTGTAACCATTCATCAGCGAGTCAACAGAAACCGTACGCAATTGGAACGGATTGCTTGCATCATGCGGATCGTGGCAGACGGCGCATGAAATAGAAGGAGCAAGATTATCGGTTGCTGTGTTGTATCCCGGATTCGCTTTATTGCCGATCCATTTTACAAACGCGGAACCGTTATGGCAAGGATAGCAACCGGTTGAATTGGCATGGCTTGCACTCGGTATTGACGCATGAAGAGACTGCTGCCACATACTTCCTATTGGATGATACGGTGGCGAGTCATGGCACTGCATACAAACGCCTGCGTTAAGTGATCTTCCAATCTTTGTTTTGTCACCAAAATGATTTCCTCCCGGTCCGTGGCAACTTTCACACTCTACTGCGGCCGTCGGCACAAGCGACGAATAATTTTGCTGAAGATCTTTCAACGCAGTGGAATCACCGCTCGGGATTTTATATGAATTGCCAACTTTCGTATAAGGTCTATACCATGTCGTATCCCACCCATCCTGATGTGCAAGATATCCGAAGTTGCCATTATTTGCATTCTGATCCCAACCAGTGGTATGGCATTTTATGCACGAAGAAGAAAATGTGCCGTTGCCCTGAGCGTCCACTTCCAACTGTCCTGTTATTCCCAATGTCAACGCGGACGAATGGAGTGTACCTTCCCACTCATTAGCATTGGTTGTGTGACACAAACCGCATCCCGGATAATTATAACTAAAGCCTGTGTAATTACTCGCAAAAACTGTATCCACATCCGTCTTTGCGCCGCCGTTCACTGAAGCCTGCACGATGTACTGACCATTTGTATCAGCGGTAAAACTTGTGAATTGCGTTGAGCTGCTGTCCAGCGTTGCATTTGAACCTGACGGTTTCGACACAATTGTCCATGCAAATGACGTCACTTTCGTAGAGCCGGAACCCGTTGTATCGGCGGACAAATAAATTCTTGCATTCTTCCCGAACACTTTTAATCCGGTGGTCGGACGAAGTGTTGACTTCCCGATTGCAGAAAGACGGCCGGGAGACATTGCTTCAACCTTGATGTTCACTGCTTGCGCAAAAACAGATGCGAGAAAGCCCGCACCAAGGAGAAGCGTGAAAACAAACAACAGCCGTTTCATACTGTTACCTCCTTTTAAATATGCTGTATCATCATGATTCATTATGGTGTTCCTCAACTCAGTGTATGGGTGGACACAATACTTTTACTTCGTGCCGAGTTACAAGATTTGTGCCATAGAAAACTTTGAAATCTGGCGTAAAACAGGGCATTTTTTATGCTGATGAGTGCTTTACTTTCTCAAATGAAAAAAGATTCCCAACTATTGGAAGAAATTGCCATTGATTTGAGAATGACGCGAAATTCACTCCCCGCAAATCTAACGCCCGCCATACGCGAGACGAAAATGCTTGTTTGGTTTCGGCATAGAGCGGCGGATTGGTATTGACCAGCCGGGAATACTGTTGGAAATGGCTTCGAGAATCTGTTCAATTTGTACCGGCTTGTAGAGCAACTGAGTGGTCAATGTGCGAATGGAGATTTCCCAGTTTGGCTTCGTAACACGAAATGCATACAAAATAATTATCGGTACACTCGGCGCAGATTGCCGCCAAAGCTGAAGCTCTTCGATGAGTTCCGGGATGGATTTTTCGAGATCAACAACAATTAGAGATACTGTATGATTCTCCCGTTGTCGCGAAAGCTCCGGTACCGTTTCAGTTGTAAGAATTGTGAACTGATCCTGCAACACAATCGAGAGGCTCTTCGTTAAATCCCGATCTGCTGAATGGATGAGAATCGTGTTTTGTTGACGCTGTACATTCGTTGTGTGTTTCATCGCAGTCAATCTTTATTCTTTCTAAAACAATGTGCACCCCGTGATTTCTTTCCTTAGAATCCTCAACTATTATGCCACCTCGAAAACGCCTATTCCGAACTCATTTGAGCGCAGGTAAAAAATAATTGCAGTTCCGCTTACCGAAAATTGAAAACGCTGTGAAATGTTTCGCAAGCCTGCGAAAGAAAATAAAGCTATGTTGATGAGATTAGAAGGAAGGTTGGGTGAAAAATATCTTTTTCACCATTGCTGCCATGGGAGTACATGGATTTCAACAACACTCCCCTTTGGCAGAAATTCAGCATCTTTAGGAAAAAGCATCAGGCAATTAGCTCTGGCAAGGCTGCTCATTATGTGAGAATCTTGTCCGGGCGTTGGTGTAACAAGAAGCTCGCTGCCGGAGTTTTTGGTGAAAACCGCACGAATAAATTCCAAGCGTCCGGCTTTCTTTCTAAGATCGCGCGTCAATCGTGCGCGGAACGAAACCTGATTCTCAGTTTTCAGCCCCTGTAATTTTAATAGCGCCGGGCGCACAAGCAATTCAAATGAAACAAGTGCTGAAACAGGATTCCCCGGTAAACCAAAAACCAATTTCCTTCCCTTGATACCGAAATAATTCGGCTTCCCCGGTTTGAGTGCGATGCGCCAAAAAATTGTTTTTACCCTTAGCTCTGCAAAGACATCACGAACAAAATCATACTCGCCAACGGAAACGCCGCCTGTAGAAATAACCACGTCGGATTTTTTTAGCGCAGCGCGGATTGCGGAAGACACGGCACTCTTCAAATCGCGCACTGAAACAACGAGTGTCGGCTCAATAGCCAACATGCGAAGCATACTGGTCAGCGAAAGTGAATTGACATCACGTATTTGTCCGCGCTTCAACCGAGAACCCGGAGGACGCAATTCATTGCCCGTGATCACCAGCGCAACTTTCGGCTTGCGGTAAACCTGAACTTTCGGATAGCCAAGCACGCTCAGCATTCCCATCACCGGCGGCGTAATTAATGTTCCGGCGGAAAATACAATTGCGCCGTTTGAAAATTCTGCTCCGCGTTTACGAACGTTTTCTCCCATGCGTATTGGCTCATGGAATGCAGCTTTGCCGTTTTCTTCGCTCACATATTCTTTCATGACAACCGCATCGGCATCAAGCGGAAGCTGTGCGCCGGTAAAAATCTTGATTGCATGATTGCGTTTGAGATGAAGGACACGCGAATCTCCCGCTTGCACTGCACCTTGTACCATAAGATGAACGGGTGATGAAGATAATGCTGTGATGATGTCGTCGGCACGCACCGCATATCCGTCAACAGAAGTAGAATCAAAGAGAGGGATTGACTCGCGTGCAATGATGTCTTCAGCCAGTACGTAGCCGCGCGAATTTGCCAGATGAACTGCGTGCGTTGGCAACATGTACGTCAGCCGCAACACTTCGCTGACTGCAGTTTCAAAATCGATCATAAAATCTCTTGACTAAAAATTATTCCCTTTCAGCCTCCGGTTGGTCCGCCTTTGGCGGAAATGACCACCGCCGGCGATCATCGCAAACGAATGCAACACTGCCGGAAACAACGCTTCAAACGATTCGGCTACGGCTTTCCGCGATCCCGGCATGTTGATGATAAGCGTTGTCCCACGAATTCCTGTTTTCGCACGTGAAAGCATGGCGAGCGGAGTGCGCTCTTGCCCGTACACACGAGCCGCTTCAGCAATGCCCGGAATTTCATAGTCAACGAGATTGGCAACTGCATCCGGTGTATTGTCGCGCGGACCAAACCCGGTGCCGCCGGTCGTCACGACAAGATCGAGCTTACGTTTATCGGCATAATTCTTTAATTGCATTTCAATCTTTTCACGGTCGTCTGAGATTACTCGATAGTCAATAACCTTCACTCCAAAATTTTTCAGCCGTTCCTGAATGAGTTTACCCGACTGATCTTCCTTTCTACCTGATGAAATTGAATCGGAGAGAACGAGCACTGCCGCACGCACCGGAAGAGAAACCGGTTTTCCGTACTCTGATTTCCCGCCAGTTTTGCTGATAAGCTTTACACCGGTAATTTCCATTTCGTCATCAAACATTTTGAGCATGTCGTACATCGTCAGCGCGGCAACGGATGCGGCGGTCAAGGCTTCCATTTCAACTCCCGTTTTGTAAATTGCCTTCACCGTTGTGCGAATTTCAATTATGCGCTTGCCGATGCTGTACTCCACACCGACAAAATCCACCGGCAGCGGATGGCAGTACGGAATAATATCGCTCGTATTTTTTGCCGCTTGCACCGCCGCAACTTTTGCAACCTCCAGCGGATTTCCTTTCGGCACTCTGTTGCTGCGAATCCGCGCTATTGTCTCCGGAGAAACTTTGAGCGTTGCTTGTGCAATTGCCGTTCGCAGCGTTTTTATTTTATGAGAAATGTCGATCATTCAAGTCCGATGGCAAACATGCTTTCTAAATCGTGGCGCGAATAGACGCGGAACGCAATAAGTGTTTCCGACGATTCTATGCCTTCAATTTTACGAATGCTGCCGGTAACAATTTCCGCAAGCCGGTCGTTATCTTTCACGCGTATCACTGCAACCAAATCATATTTTCCGGCAACCGAGTACACTTCGCTGATGCCATCGGTATCTGCAAGTTTCTCTGCAACCTTGTTGATGCTGTCTCTCTTTACAGTCAATAGGGCGAGTGCTGTAACCATGATATGCTCCTTTGTTTCATTTCGTGTAACTTGAGCAAATCTTCAGTGAAAATCAAATCGGGCGACGTTGCACTAAGGCTTTTTCAATAATGCAATTTGCCCGGCGTGATAAAGATTATGCTGAAGCGCTCCGAAAATCATAAAGCGATTTGAATATTCTTTACCGGCAGCGGTACTCTCAAGGCGCGCTTCATCGAATTCTGTAATAGCTTTTATTAACTTGTTAAGACTCTGTTCTAAAAGCGTAATTGTGTCCTTCCATGCAGCTTCGCTTTTGTCATTCACTACAGACCAATCTTCTTCCGTCGTCAATTCAACCGCTTCACCGGCAAGCCGTCTTCGCACAACATCCTGCCAGGCTGTAATGTGCACTACAATTTCCCAAATGCTATGAACATTATGTATCGGCTTAGCCGCCGCACGTTCTGCCGTCATGCCGGCGAGAAGCTCGCCAAGTGCCGGCCCATGCCATGCTTCGCCTTCATACGCCAGACGAAGCTGTTCGGCAATATGAATATTCCCGTTCGACATTTATGTGCTCCTCATCAATACTTCTGATCTTTTTCTTAGAATTTCAAGCGCTTCGTCAATCACCTGCCGGTGCGCACGAAACACAAGCACCGCGCAGCGAAGAACAAATTTTCCATCAAGCATTGTCGAAGAAAAAAATACTCTGCCTTCCCGCCGGATTTCATTGACCAATTGCTTGTTAAATTCATCTGCATTGCCGCGCGCCGGCACGAAACGGAATGTCACAACCGAAAGATCCGGCGGCGGACCAACTTCGACATTTGGTAATGTTTGAACCTTTTCAAAAAAATATCGTGCAAGTAATAATTTTTCTTCAAGTGCGGCACGGAACGGAGCGGCACCGAGAAGTTTCAACGGGAGCCACAGACGCAAACCGCGAAAATGTTTCGATAATTCGATGGAAATATCTGCAGGAGAGATTTCATCGAGCGGCGTGAGCGCATCCTGCATATAATTTGCGTACTGTGAGAACGAGCGAAGCAGATGCGTGCGCTCTTTGACCAAGACTGCGCCGGAACCGTACGGCAGAAATAATCCTTTATGCGGATCCATTACCAACGAATCCGAACTTTCAATGCCGCGAAGAATTTTCTTCCCTTCTTTGCATAGAGCGAAAAATGCGCCGTACGCGCCATCAATGTGGTACCACAATTTGTGTTTGTGCGCGATATCTCCAATCTCGACAAGCGGATCCACAACTCCTGCATCTGTTGAACCTGCCGATGCAACAACAAGCCAAGGTCGCAGCCCGGATTTCTTGTCGCTAACAATCGCTGCTTCAAGCGCATCGGGCTTCATTCTAAAACGTTCGTCGCAGGAAATATTCCGCTTAATGCATTCACCAAGCCCAGCAATGCGAAGCGCTTTTTCAACCGAATGATGTGCTTGCGAAGTAAGGTACACTACAACACGTGAAAAATCTTTCGCGGGAATTTCATGAACGTCGCGCGCAACAACAACACCTGTGAGATTTGCAATGCTTCCGCCTGATGTGAGATTGCCTGCGGCAGTTTCCGGGTAGCCGACAATATCTGCCATCCAACGAAGCAGCACATTTTCCATTCGCACAGCGCCGGGAGAGGCAAAAAAAACTCCGGCATAACGATTCGTGACGGCGGCAAGATAATCGGCAACTGCAGAATAATAAATTCCTCCGCCGGGAATATAGCCCAAATGTTTTCCCGACGCCGGATTTAATCCGGGACGATCAACATCTTCTTTCAATATATTTAGCGCATCATCAATATCAATCGGGCTGTCAAAAACCGGAGAACGAAATTTGTTGCCGTTTGTCTTACTGTCTTCACCGTACATCGGCATCGAATCAATGTTCTGCAAAAATTCATTTGCATACTCTTCTGCGCGTTTCAGAACTTTTTCCCGAAGATGAGTGTCCGGTTCTAACTGGCGAGACTCTTTATCCAATTGTGCAAGGCGGCTGGTGATAAATGGCAAATTAAATTTTTCCACAATTCGCCTCTGCCCACGATTGCATAAATTGAATCAGCTCATTACGTTTTGGCGAACGGCTGTTGCGCACGTAGAATCCCGACGTGCTGACACCAGATGCCAGGCATTCCGCCGGAGAAAGCCCTGCAAGAAATCCGTTGCAGAAACCGGCATTGAAATTATCTCCTGCGCCGGTTGTCAATTGCGGCGTTGGCGTGTACGGGCCGGTAACTTCAAATGTTCCCGATGCCGCTGCAACAGCGGCGCCCTTAACAGGATGAATGATAACCATGTGGACACCGGATGCTTTTCTAATTTCTGCGGCGCGCTCTTGAATATTTTCCGTTGAAGGAATACCGAGCACACCCGAAATCTGAACCGATTCTTCTTCATTCAAGCCGAGAAGAATATCTGCCGTGGCTTGCATCGTTCCAAAAAGTTTGATGACCCCGCGAATGTCCGAATGTGTGCGCTTGCGTGGATCGGCAAGGTCAATATAAATGGTCTTGCGATCTTGTCCGCCATCTTTTTGGCGGAGCGGTATTGTGCGCAGCAAATTCGACATCTCGGTGTAAATAGATTCAGAAAATGTCAGCATGGTCCAGTTCACAAATGCAAGAAGCGAAACTTCCTTCAGGAGCGGCACAAGCTCCTGCGGAGAAAGCTTTTGCGTCAAACCTTTCCAATGCACATCGCGGATGGATTGCAATTTTCCCATCATCACCTTCCCATCGAAAAATTCAAGCGCATCGGTATGTCCGGGATCGGCAAACGAGATCACTTTTTTGCAATGTGACGCAAGCTCATTGAACACGGGATGAATCCGGTCTTTTCCGAGCGCGCCGCAATAAATAATAGAGTAGCCCTGCGAGTCAAGCGCGTTCGCCATGATGGGACCGTTGCCGCCTAACTTAATTTGTTTGACCACTAATTCTATGTTCGCACTTTTACCTGCGGCTTGCCGAACACGGTCGGCAAAAGCCGTCATTGTTTCAATGCGCGTGAAGTGATCAGCATCCTGCCGCTCGCTGACCAGATGAATGATTTCATCTACAAAGCCGTCGAAGCCGATAAGAACAGATTGTGACGAGACCGCGCTTGATAATTTCTTTGCCGCTGACTGTACAATTGCAACTTGATCCATTTACACTCTCCGGATTTTCTACAAGTCCGCATAAAGCGGAATGAAAAATAACTGGTGTTTTACGATGATGCTACAAAATACTTTTCATTTCCCCAAAAAACAATGGCGGTGAGATGGCGTTAAACATTGAAGTCAGATTTTTTTTCTTTGCGTCATAGCGTCGTTGTGGTGTTTTATCTTATTTCCGCCGCGATCTTGCCTACGGCAGGCAGGGGCACAAAGACGCTTCGGAAAGAATGAGCGAAACCTCTATCAGGTTGCTGCTTTCTCACGCTGACGATGAGTCGCAAGCAGCATCAAAAACACACCCGTGGTAATTGCAACATCGGCAAGATTAAAAATGCCGCTGTGCATTCCGGCAAATCTGATGGTGATGAAATCAATCACTCTGCCGCCATTCACCATGCGGTCAATCAGATTTCCGAATCCTCCGCCGGCAACCAGCGACAATGCGATAATTTGTGTTGCATTCAATCGCTGAGAAAAAAGGAGAAAGACCACCAAACCGACCAATGCAAAACCTGTAAATACTGTCAGCAGCCAAAATTTCATTCCGTCGGAAAGACTTTCACCAAGGCTTAACATGCCGCCGGAGTTTTCGGCATAGACAATGTGCACAACGCCTTTAAAAAGCGTTATCGGCGATGACGACGCAAACGTATCTTTCGCGAAATGCTTTGTCGCCTGATCGCAGCCGATGCACATCGTAAGAGTACAAAGGATAAGAATGGTTTTAATCGTATTCATTTCACAACAATGCTGGGACTCGGCGATGGCTTCTCATAACAGTTACATTCTAAAAAAATAAAACGAAATCGGCAACAGCGATTTCTCAGCGCTGCAATTCTCTGCTGCCATACCATAGAACATCTGACGGCAGCACTTCGTCGCCGTCAAGCAGCATCATCCCGAATTTCTGTCCCAAATGATTTGCAAATTTGTCGCGGTCATCGTTTTCTCCGCCGACAATGAATTGCGGCTCGCCCCACTCCACAAAATTGCCGAAGTCATTGGCAAGGGATTTCGAATTGGAGGTGTACGTCAAATATGCCGAACCGAAAAAATGCTGAAGCTTATCCCGGTCATTTGTTTTTCTTCCAAGGCTGTCCGGAAGCACACGGCGCGGCAAATGTGAAAGCCGTATCCGAAACTGCTCGCGTGATTCAGTCGTCAGTGGAATAGAGAGCACACCAAGAATCGGGATTTCCACTCCAACGCGGAAATGATCCATCGTCGCAAATGCGCAAAGCCACAACGCGGCGTTGATTTCCCCGTCAGCAAGACTCATCGCATGTTCAAAAATTGCATCGACGGCCATCGTATCACCGTACGTGCGGCGCAACCGGAGAAAACGCGGGTCGCGAATGTATCGCTTTAACTCCGCTTCATGCCGAAAAAGTCTGGGAAGAAAATGATCGAGGCTGAAAAAAGAAGAATCTTCTACAGAATAATTCCACGTCTCTGCGACACGAAGGCTGTCATAAGGCTGGGAAAACAGGGAGAGCGGCACGCAGAAAAAAATCACAATCCCCGCAACGGCATTATACACGCGCATGATCACACTTGTAGTACACCAGTATTGAAATGCGGAACGCTTGGATTGTTGGATGCCATTGAAATGCCGTGTGAAATAATGCTGCGTGTGCGTACCGGATCAATCACATCATCGACCCATAACCGCGATGCTGCAAATAACGGATCAAGCTCTTCGACGTATCGCGCTTGGATTTCATCAAGTAACGCTTTTTGTTTTTCAGGGGAAATTTTTTCTCCTCCCTTTTCCATCGCCTGCACTTTAATAGAAAGCAGCGTTTCACTCGCCTGCTTTCCACCCATCACAGCAATATGCGCCGAGGCCCACGCAAAAATCAGCCGCGGATCGTACGCTTTTCCGCACATCGCATAATTTCCTGCGCCGTAGCTGTTGCCGGTGATAAACGTAAATTTCGGCACGACGGAATTTGCGACTGCGTTCACCATCTTCGCACCGTCTTTGATGATGCCGCCTTGTTCCGCGCGGCTTCCCACCATAAATCCTGTAACGTCCTGAAAAAATACCAGCGGGATTTTTTTTTGATTGCAGTTCATAATGAAGCGCGCCGCTTTGTCCGCGCTGTCGCTGTAGATCACGCCGCCGACCTGCATTTCACCTTTTGCGGTCTTTACGATAGAACGCTGGTTCGCCACAATGCCAACTGCCCAGCCGTCCACGCGCGCATAACCGGTGATGATTGTTTTTCCATAATCGGCTTTGTATTCATCCAGTTCGCTGTCGTCGAGAATGCGCGCAAGAAGCTGGTACGTGTCGTACGGTTTATTTCCTTCCGACGCCATGATTCCATAAAGCTCCTGCGGGTTGAATTTCGGCGCAGCAGACAATGTTCGATCAAACGGTGAAACCGCATTGTGCCCAAGCTTGCCGATGATGCTGCGGATTTTGTTCAGGCATTCATCATCGTTTTTCATTTTATGATCGGTGACGCCGCTGATCTCGCAATGCACTGTCGCACCACCGAGCGATTCGTTGTCAATTTCTTCGCCGATTGCCGCCTTCACCAAATGCGAGCCAGCAAGAAAGACGCTTCCGGTTTTATCAACGATCATCGCTTCGTCACTCATAATCGGCAGATATGCGCCGCCGGCGACGCACGGTCCCATAATGGCGGCAATCTGCGTGATGCCCATCGCCGACATCACTGCGTTATTGCGGAAAATTCTTCCGAAGTGTTCTTTGTCAGGAAAAATTTCCGATTGCAGAGGAAGAAAAACTCCGGCGGAATCAACCAGATACACGATTGGCAGGCGATTGTCAATTGAAATTTCCTGAGCGCGAAGATTTTTCTTGCATGAGATCGGAAACCACGCGCCTGCTTTGACCGTCGCATCGTTCGCGGCAATCACAACATCGCGCCCCTGAATTTTTCCGACGCCGCATACAACACCGGCGGACGGTGCACCGCCGTATTCTTTGTACATGCCATGCGCTGTGAACAATCCGATTTCCAAAAAATCCGTTTTCGGATCGATCAGCTTTTCAATGCGTTCGCGCGCGGTGAGCTTGTTTCGTTGATGCTGCTTGGCAACTGCATCGGCGCCGCCGCCCAATTTTACTGTGCGTGCGGTCCCATGAATTCTCTGCAGCAGAGCGTTGAAATACTCCTCGTTCTTTTTGAACGCCGCGTCGTGTTTTATGTCTGAGCCGATGGTTGCCATTTATACCAATTCAATTGTCACTGAAGATCATTGTCATTGCAATGACCTTTTTCTAATCTACAACTGCTGACTGCTTTAATAGATCAAAAATTGTCAATTGGCAATTTATTGTAAAAGTTTTCTTGCGATCACCATCTTCTGAACTTCAGAAGTTCCTTCTCCGATGGTAAGCAATTTTACATCGCGATACAATTTTTCAACCGGAAATTCTTTGATAAATCCGTATCCGCCGTGAATTTGTACCGCTTCATTCGCGGCGCGCGTTGCAACTTCGCTGGCGAAATATTTCGCCTCTGATGCTTCAAGCGTGTACGGCCGTCCTTCCATTTTAAGGAATGCGGCTTTGCGTGTGAGCAATCGCGCCGCTTCAATTTCCATCGCCATATCGGCGAGCTTAAACTGGATTGCCTGAAACTCTGCGAGCGGTTTGCCGAATTGCTGCCGCTCTTTCGCATATTTCACGCTCGCATCAAGTGCGCCCTGTGCCAAACCGACCGAAAGCGCCGCAATGCCGATCCGCCCGCCATCCAAAATGACAAGCGCTTGCTTGAATCCTTCTCCTTCTTTGCCGATGAGATTTTCTGCCGGCACGCGGACGTTGTCGAAGATCAGCGACGCCGTATCGCTGGCGCGCATGCCGAGTTTATTTTCTTTTTTGCCCACGGAAAATCCGGGCATACCTTTTTCAAGAATGAATGCAGAAATTGCTTCTTTGCGGTTCTCTTTATTCGTTACCGCCATGACGACGAACGTCGAACCGACGGAGCCGTGCGTGATGAACGTTTTGCCTCCATTCAAAACCCAATTGTTACCATCGCGCTTCGCGGTCGTTCTCATTCCGCCGGCATCGCTGCCGGACGACGGTTCGGTCAATCCCCACGCGCCTAATTTTTTCCCTGAGCATAAATCGGGAAGATATTTTTGCTTTTGCGCATCGCTGCCGAACATGAAAATATGATTTGTGCACAAGCCGTTGTGCGCCGAAACGCTGAGACCGATGGAAGGATCGACTTTGGAGATTTCTTCAACGAGAACAGTGAAATCGAGCGCTGAAAGTCCCGCGCCGCCGTACTCTTCAGGAAAAACTGCGCCGAGAAAACCAAGCTCGCCCAACTTTGCCGCGACGGCAAGCGGAAATTCCTGCGACTCGTCGTATTTCATCACGACCGGACGAAGTTCTTTTTCGGCAAAATCGCGCGCAAGCTGTTGAATCATGAGCATGCTTTCGGTGGGTTCGATGTTGAAGCTTGTATCATTCATAGCATTTCCTCGCATGTCCGAAGGGTCACTTCGGGATTTGCTGATGTCCCAAAGGATC
>JAJYOI010000045.1 GCA_021796275.1 Bacteroidota bacterium | reverse complement strand
GTGTGTGTACGTAATTCCGTCGGAGACACTGTCTTCAACAACAGCGGTATACTTTACAATTTTATTCAATGAAAAAGAAGCATTTCCTCCAACAAGAAGATCATTTGTAAGTTGAAGCGCACCGTCGGCTTCAAGCCCGATGTGGCGCGTCCGCTGTGCATTGCCTGTCACCGGTTGTCCGAAAATATCAACTCTGCCGCTTTTCACCAGCTCGTTTTGAAATTCCATCCAGAACGCATCAACAGAAAACCGCGCAAAACTTGAACGATAGCCCGTTCCGATCTCAAGATCGAAAAGCTGTTCCGGCTTTGCAAGCGGTTTTGTGAAATCGTATTTCGTGATGCCGCCGCTCGTATCTGCCTGAAATGCCGGCATCTCGCCGTAATACGAACCTTCCGCATCGTATAAATTTGCCAGCGTCGGCTCGCGGGATGTATAGGCAAGCGAGATGTACGCATTCCATAATTCATTCATGTTGTAATTCACGCCGAGCCGCGGATTCACAAAGAAGTACGGCACACTGAAATTATTTTCCAAATATTTTTCATTGGCAATGCCGTAACGGTCGCGAACAATCTGCACATCCGCCGTCGCAGTCGTTTTTGCATTGACATGATACAGCTCGTGAACATAAAACGAGAAAATATCTTTCTCTCCGTTGTACTGATAAAAATGATAATCCGGATCGAGCGATGGCGTCAGACTATCTGCCCATTGAATTTTTCCCCAATGCACCGACCGATGAATGCGAATCTCTGCACCAAGCGTTAGCACGCCGGCGCCGTGATCAATTTCTATACGCGGCAGCCAGCCCCACTGCTTATTGCCGACGAATGCGCGGACAAGAGCATCCGTCGGATTCGATGACGTTGGAATTCCATAATCATAACCGATTCGCAGCGTTGATGTGTCTGCCCACGACGCATCATAATCGTAATATCCGTCGCCGGTAACATAAAAAAGTGTGTTGAACAGAGTTGTTTTCGGAGAAAGTTTCCATTCATTCAGAATTTCGTAATGCGGTTGAGCGAAACTTTCCGATTCCTGAGGGCGACGTTCAACTTTGTAACTGTACGCTGTGCCGGTACTGTCCAATCCCCAGTCTGAAAGATTTTCTCTTCGCAGCATTAAATTTGAATTCACAAACTTTGGAAGACCTGTGTACACAAGTCCATCAGTGAACGGACCGCCGTAAATATGAATGCGTGTCGTCATATCTTTGTCGAAACGCACTGCGCCAAGAAAATAAGAATTCAGATCGTCCCAGCCGTTTGTGCGATAACCGTCCGTGGTGATTTTTGCAAGCCGCCCGTACACCATGTACCGCTGGTCAATCAGTCCGGAGTTGACCGATGCCGCGTACTTGCGCGTGGAAAGCGGAACCGTGTGCGTGCTGCCGTATTCCTGAAAACCAAACATACTTTCCAGCATCACGCCCGGCTTTTGCAAGAACGGATTTGTTACAATATTCACCGAGCCGCCGATTGCCGGCGGACCATAAAACGCACTTCCCGCGCCGCGCTGCACTTGCACCGTGCCGGCGTTTGCAAGAAGATCAGGCATATCAATCCAGTACACGCCGTGATCTTCCGGATCGTTCTGTGGAATGCCGTTCACCATCACCGACAAACGGCGCTGCTCGAATCCGCGGAGATTGATATAATTGTACCCAAGCCCGTTGCCGTTTTCAGAATAAAATGTCACAGAAGGAAGCTCAGACAGCAGCACCGGTACATCTTGCGTAGAATACCGCCGCTGCAATTGCAAGCGCGACAAATTCGAGAACGTTGCCGGAGTGACCCGTTCAATCGCCTGCGTCGCCGAAACGATCACCGGCGACAAATTGTATTGCACACTGTCCTTTGCCGCTTCTTTTTGTTGAAAATCCCTTTGGGGCTGTGCAAAAGTGAAGGTTGTGAAGAGTAAAATGAGTGATATCCAAATCTTCAGATTTTTAATTTTCAAATTATGCTTTATCATCTTTCCATATGCCTCAATAACTTTCCGATAAAAAATTGAAAATAAAAAAGCCGCTACTGAAAACTGTCAGCAACGGCTTAAGTGAATAACGAAAACTTCAATTATCGTTTTCCTACGCTGGCATTATCCAGATCAGGTTAAGTGTCCCGTTTGAGACGGGATTGTGTAGGGTATTATCTCAGCCGCGCCGGCGTTTTTCCAATGCGCCGTCACAGCACCCCTAACGAACACGTCATGTAAAGAACAAATTCTGAAATGAATATAGCACGCGGAAAGAGAAAAGTCAATTCAGTAGCGGGTCATTTTGGATGCCCGCCAAAAAATCTGCGGGCATGACGCAGATGGAAGAGCGTCATTCCCGTACGCTTTTGCCGGGAATCTGTTTGCTCCTTTCACAAAATAGTTTAAAATGACCCACCGCCGATTTTTTCTCCCCGCGTTTGCCTCGCATCTTCTCTCTTTTTATATTCTTACATGAGCAGTGAAAATCCGTTGTGGCGGAAAGTTGCCGTTGGCATTATCATCCAGAATTCACTCGTGCTTGTCTGCCAGCGAAAAAAATCCGCCCGTTACGCTTTGAAGTGGGAATTTCCCGGCGGCAAATTCGAACCGGATGAATCGGCAGAACAATGCCTGCACCGTGAGCTTCGTGAAGAACTCTCAATTGAAGCAACGATCGGAAAAAAGTTTCACACACAATCGTGGATCTATCCGGATGCAGGCTCCTTTGAAGTACATTATCACCTCATCCCGTCATTTTCAGGAACAATGACCAACAACGTTTTCGAACAAATTCAGTGGATAGCGATTCGTGATTTGAGGTCGCTTGATATGCTGGAAGGAAATAAGGACGTTGTCGCTCTGTTGGTCAAACAGTCACAGTTAATCTGATTGTTGTTGTGAAACATATTCATTCTTCCGTTCTTCGCTGGTATAAAAAGCATCGCCGTTCTTTCCCGTGGCGTACCACACACAATCCGTACCGTATTTTGATTTCCGAAATCATGGCGCAGCAAACACAAATCAGCCGGGTAGCAGATTTTTATTCCGCATGGCTGGAACATTTTCCATCGTTCAAAGTGCTTGCATCTGCATCACGAGCCGACGTGCTGCGCCAATGGTCCGGACTCGGTTACAACAATCGCGCCGTGCGCCTGCATCAATTGGCAAAAGATGTAACGGGCCGCCGGCACAGAGCACTGCCGCAGACCATTGATGAATTGCTCGCGCTGCCCGGCATCGGAAAATACACCGCACACGCCGTTGCCTGTTTTGCGTTCGGACAATCTGTGCCGGTTGTTGACATCAACATCCGCCGCGTGTTGAGCCGCCTGAAATGGAAAATTCATTCTGCATCCGAAATGAAGCCGGAGAAAAAAATCTGGAGCGTCGCTGCAGCGTTTCTTCCGCCAAATAATGCCTACGATTGGAATCAGGCGCTTATGGACATTGGCTCGCAACTCTGCACAGCGCGAAATCCGAAATGCGCTGAATGCCCGTTGCGCCATGATTGTGCATCGGCATTTTCTTCGAAGTTCAATGCCAAGCACCGTGCTGTGAAAAAAACTGAGCCGCACCACAACGGCACACCGCGCCGGCTCATCCGCGGGAAAATTTTGAAAATTCTGCACACCGGACCGAAACGATTCAACGACTTACTGCCGTTGTTGAACGGAAATCATGCCGCCTCTCCACCAAAGATGGGTGAGCCTCTGGCTGAAAAACAAAAATTTCTCCACGATGTTCTTGCATTGATGGAAAACGATGGCATTATTGAAATGCACGGCAGTGGAACGTCGGCACGGATTTCTTTGCCGGAATCATCATGACGCAGACGTACAAACATCTCGACGATCTTCATCGGAACTATTCGCAGCGGCGCGATGCAATCCGTGAGCGGCTGGAAGATTTCCACACTGTTCCGCCGGAGCGCTATTTTTACGAACTGGCATATTGCATCATGACACCGCAGTCAAGCGCGGCAAACGCGTTGCAAGCCCAAAACATGCTGGAACGGCACAATTTTCAGAGCACTGAAATTGACCCGGCTCCGCTTCTTCATCAGCCGGAATATTATGTACGCTTTCACAAAACAAAATCACGCCGACTAGTGGAATTGAAGCAAAATTTTTCCGAAATTCTTTCTGTCGTTACCAATGAGCAATCCCCTTTCACCAAGCGTGAATGGCTTGCTGGCAATGTCAAAGGATTGAGTTACAAAGAAGCGACACATTTTCTTCGCAACGTCGGTTTGAACGACACGCTTGCCATTCTCGACCGGCATATCGTGAAGAATCTTAAACGATACGGTGTCATCCGTACGGTGACCGCAGCTTTGACAACAAAGCGGTATCTGTCTATTGAAAAAAAATTCCAGCGGTTTGCCGATACCGTCGGCATTTCGGTGAACGAGTTGGATCTGCTGTTTTGGAGCAACGAAACGGGGGAAATTTTGAAATGAAGAAATTCTGAAGTATCTTCAGGGAAAGAAAAACATCAGCTGTGTATTTCTCATTATTCTTGGTACAATGCCGAGACCGAATAGCGCAGAGGCGCCGTTCGCCCGAGGGAGATTCTAAATTTTTACGATGAACATTAATCCACATTTCTTATTAATTTTCCATTCATACAATCTATGAAAGCACAACAACGTAAACCGTTTCTTGTACTCGGTGCCGGAATGATGGGCGGCGCCATTGTGTACGATCTTCTCCATACGACCGCCAAACATTCGATCACGGTCGCGGACAGCAATATTGCCAAAGCTGAAGACCTCGCCAGTTTTTTGAAATCAAAACGTGTGACGGCGGTTCCACTTGATGTACAAAATTACAGCGACGTCGTTGCGCTGATGGAACAACACACTGTTGCAATCAGCGCGGTGCCGTACCGCTTCAATTACGATCTCACGAAAGCTGCCATCGAGGCAAAAACACATTTCTGCGACCTCGGCCACAACGATGATATCGTCGCGAAACAGATTTCCGAAAAAGCAAACGCTGTGGAAGCCGATATCTGTGCCATTGCTAATTGCGGGCTTGCGCCGGGGCTGGCAAACATTCTTGCCATGTACGCATACGACCAATTTGAACGGGTGGAATCGCTTCACATTCGCGTCGGCGGACTGCCGCAGCACCCCACACCGCCGCTCTTTTATCAATTGGTATTTTCTCTGGACGGATTGCTGGAAGAATATACTGCGCCGGTAAAGATTCTTCGCGATGGAAAAATTGAACACATTGAACCGATGACCGAGCTCGAAGAGATTTCTTTCCCCGCGCCGTTCGGTTCATTGGAAGCATTTCAAACTGCGGGCGGAACGTCGCGCCTTCCCGAATTGCTGCAAGGAAAAGTGCGCACCATTGAATACAAAACAATCCGTTACAAGACTCATTGCAACAAAATGAAAACATTGCTCGACGTCGGTTTTGCCGACGACGAAGTGTTATCGCTCGGCAATCAGGTCTTCACCATACGCGAAGTGTTTTTGGAATTACTGAAAAAACGCCTTACCTTTAGCGATACCGATGCTGTGCTGCTTTCGGTTCTTGCCGCAGGAACGCGCGACGGGGAAAAGACGAAACTTCGCTACCGAATGATCGAACGGTACGATGAACAAACAAAAATGACCGCTATGATGAGAACAACTGCATTCCCCACCTCGATTATCGCTCAAATGCTGGCAGATGGAAGTCTGGAGGAACGCGGCGTGTTTACAGCAGAAGAAGTCGTGCCCGGAGACGTGATGCTTGACGAACTGAAGAAACGCGGAATCACTATCGAAGAAAAATATCTTTGAAACTATGGCACAACAAAACTCATTTGATGTTGTTTCCGAAGTCAACATGCAGGAAGTTGACAACGCCGTGAATCAGGCGGGAAAAGAAATTTCGCAGCGGTATGATTTCAAAGATTCGAAGACCGTTGTGGATTTAAACACGAAGGAAAAAGAAATCGTCGTTACCACCGAAACCGATTTTCGCCTGAAAGCGGTTGTTGATATCCTGCAAAATAAATTGATCAAGCGCGGCGTTCCCATTAAAGCGCTGAAGTATAACGCGGTGGAACCCGCCGCCGGCGGAACGGTGCGGCAGAAAATTTCCCTGCAAGTCGGCATTGATAAAGAAAACGCAAAGCTCATCGTGAAGATGATTAAGGAAACAAAACTAAAAGTGCAGGCGCAAATTATGAATGACCAAGTGCGCGTTTCGGGCAAAGACCGGGACGATCTGCAATCCGTCATTGCGATGCTTAAAAATGCCGAATTTTCTTTCGCCGTGCAATTCACTAATTATCGCTCTACCTAATGCGGCATCATGCACACATGATATTTCTCCAATTCCTGCTGCTTTGTGCTGCAAGCGGAATTGTGCTGTCTCAGCCGCAAGACAGCATCAAAGTGATTGTCGGAGAAAAAGCCGGTTTGGAAAAGACTGCGCCGCACGGAACAGAGCACTACCTGCCCGCTGTCATGCTGAATAACGAGCGCTTTCTCGGCGTGGACGGCCTCTGCAGACTTGTTTCGCTTGAATCATCCTTCAACACGGCAACGAAAAAGCTTGAAATAAAATTTCCGGGCGGACAACTTCGCCTTACTGAAGGAAGTCCGTTTGTCATTGTGAACAATAATTCAACCCGGCGGCAAAACATCGAGCAAATGCCCGCTTCGGCAATTGTTATCAGCCGCGTGCTGTATGCTCCTGCGAAATCGTTTCTTGCTTTGTTCAATCTTTTTTCTCCGCAGGCCGTCGCGCTCGATACGGCGAAGTTTGCGCCGACGTTCGACATCACAGGCCTCAGTTCCGAAAAAATGAAGAACGGGTATCTTCTCCGCATTCGCACCGCGCGGCGGTTAAGCGATGTTGACCGTTTCTTACGAAATAGTGTGTGGCTCTATGTTACGGTGAGCAACGCAACCGCAGACACTGCGCGGCTTAACAAGATGATGCCATTCGGTATCGTCCGCGAATTGATCACGGTGCAGTCGCCGACATCGGTGCAGCTTGCTTTTTTCCTTGATAAAAAAATCGCCGATGCAGAAATAATTCAGGACGCATCAAGCAGCGATATCCTTGTCGCACTCCGTCCGCCGGAACCAGATTCTTCAAAGCCGGTTATTTCAACTGCCCGCCTCGGCGGGCTTTCAACATTGGCAGACACTTCAGAAAAAATCGCAGAAGAAAAACGAACGCCGGCAACGAGCGACAGCTCGAAAATTAGCGCAGCCCAGCAAAGAAATTCTCGAAACGAAAAGGCGCCGAGCAGCGAAAAAGAAACCGCTGCAATGGATACAATACTCCATGCTGCCGATACTTCAACAGCGATTCAGGCTGAACATAAAAGAGAAAATGACACTGCGCCGTTATTGACAAAGAATGAAGAAAAAAAACTGCTCGACTCTGAAAGCCCTGAATCCGTCGCAGCAAAAAAAGAAAATACACCGCGTGCAATTGAAGCACCAAAAAAAATCCTTCCGAAAGAAACACACGTGCAAGAAAAGAAAGAGCATCAGAAACTTCTTGCTCAGCTCGAACAACAACGGAATCGCTGGAAACTTGACGTTGTTGTTCTCGATCCGGGCCACGGCGGGTACGATCCGGGAACGATCGGCACCATCGGTACGCGCGAAAAAGATATTACGCTCGGCATTGCACTGAAGTTAGGCAAACTGATCAAAGAACGCATGCCCGATGTAAGGGTCGTGTACACACGCAAGACCGACCGTTTCGTAGAATTGTACCGCCGCGGCCAAATTGCCAATGAGAATCAAGGCAAGTTGTTCATCAGCATTCATTGCAATGCGCTTGAGCGAAAACCGTCGTCCGTCAACGGTTTTGAGATTTATCTGCTGCGCCCCGGAAAAACCGAAGATGCGATCAAAGTTGCACAGAAAGAAAATGCCGTTGTCAGGTTGGAACAGGATTATCAGGATCGTTATCAGGATATCACGGAAGAAAATTTTATTATCCTCACGATGGCGCAAAGTGCGTACATCCACAACAGCGAAACCTTCGCCGGTTTCCTGCAGGAAGAAATGGAAAAGCACATGCACGCCGAAAGCCGCGGCGTGAAGCAAGCCGGATTTTATGTGCTCGTCGGCGCATCAATGCCGAATGTACTGATCGAAACAGGCTACCTCTCAAATCCACACGATGAAAAATTCCTTCGCAGTCCGAAGGGCCAGCAAATTGTCGCAGAATCGATTTTCCGGGCATTGGAACGATACAAAAATTCGTATGAAGAAACGCTGAGCGAATGACGCTGAATTATTTTCTTTGCATTCGCTTTCCCTTCACACACCAACATCACTGGCCACGTATGAAAAACATTGTGCTTGTTTTACTGTTCGGTGTCGCTTCAACAGCATTCGGCGAAACGACAATTCATTACGACCTCTCCATGCCGGAACCGGCGTCGCATTATTTCAATGTCACAATTCAGGTTGACGATTGGAGTGACAGCACGCTTGACATCGCCATGCCGGCGTGGTCGCCGGGGCGCTACGTCATCTACGATTTTGCCCGCAACGTCAAACAGTTTTCCGCACAAGCGGGCAAACATGATTTGCCGGCGTACAAAGTTGACAAGCAAACATGGAGAATTCCGACGGGCGGAAACGCAAATATTACAATCAGCTATCAAGTGTACGCCAACACGCTTTCCGGAACATTCAGTCAATTGAACCAGGAACATGCAAACTACAACGGCGCATCGGTGTTCATGTATGTTGTTGGAAAAAAATCAGTCCCTGTTACATTGATCATTCATCCGTACAAGAATTGGCACATTATCAGCGGCGCCGTTGATCACGACGGACAGGCCGAATTTTCTTTTCCGAATTACGATTTGCTCATTGACACGCCGGCAGAAATTTCAGACGCACCTGTCTTCACATTTCATGTACTGGGAAAAGAATATCGTGTAATGATTCACAACGACGGCGACACAACAAATTTCGCGAAGTTTCTCCATGAACTGCAAAAGATGGTAACAACACAGCGCCAGACGATGCCGCCGATTGATTACAAAGAGTACACTTTTCTTTTTCATTTCGGCAATCTTGCGCACAGTGGCGACGGCATGGAGCATTTGAACTCAACACAAGTGATCATTGTGCCGGAACTGGCCACGCCACGAGGTTACGAGCTTGGCTTGGGGATTGCATCGCATGAATTCTTCCATCAATGGAACGTGAAGCGCCTGCGTCCAAAAGAGTTAGGTCCATGGGATTATTCGAAAGAAAATTATACAACATCATTATGGATTGCGGAAGGACTCACTAATTATTACGGTGATCTGATGCTTCGCCGCGCACGCATTTATGATGACAGCATGTACCTCGTTCAGCTTGAGAAAGCAATCAAGATCATGCAAAACTCGTACGGGCGTTTCGAGCGAACGGTCGAACAGACAAGCTGGGATACATGGTTCTGGCGAAGATCGTTCAGCGAGGAGAGCGATTTAGATAACACGTACTTCTCATATTACACGAAAGGTGAATTGCTCGGTTATTTGCTCGACATTGAAATCCGCTCCCGTACGAACGGCGCAAAAGGATTGGACGATGTGATGCGCGGGATGTACGAAAAATTTTACCTCAACTCTCCGGCAGAAACATATTACTACAAAGGGCACGGATATACCGGAAACGATTTTCTCGATATGGTTGACAGTATCAGCGGCAGCGATTTTGCCGATTTTTTCCGCCGTTACGTGTCGGGGAAAGAAGAACTTCCTTACCAGGCCGAACTTGCAAAAGCCGGACTTGAATTTACGCCCGTTGTTAGTTCAATTCCATTTTCCGGAATTTCTTCCGTTGGCAAAGATAATGTCGTCGGAATGATTGACCCTGGCTCCCCTGCAGAAAAAGCAGGGCTTGAAAAAAAAGATCAGCTTGTTGCAATCGACAGCTTTGAAGTAATCGACGGAAACATTGAGGAGTTGTTGAAAACAAAAACCTCCGGCTCATCAATTGACGTAACATTTCTTCGCAGGAAAAAACTTTTCCACACCGTTGTCCGTCTTGGAGACAACACGATTGACCGCTATGAGGTGTCGGAAGACCCACATGCGACAGCTCAGGAAATTCAATTGAGAAACGGCTGGTTGAACGGGAAGTAACAGCGACAATTCCCGTGAACTTCTACTTGCTCCAGAATTTTCCTGTTACCGCCAATTGTTTTAACAGCGGGCAAGTGCGGTAGCGCTCTTCGTGCATATCGTTAAAAAGAGCGTTGAGCACTGCATGTACATGATCGAATCCAATCTTTTCTCCCCACTCAATCGGCCCGAGAGGATAATTGGTGCCAAGTTTCATCGCCGTATCAATATCGTTAGGCGAGGCAATGTTTGTGTGTACTGCAAACATTGCCTCGTTGATAATCTGGCACAAGATCCGCGGCAGCACCATCCCGATGCGATCCTGCACAATCGCAATTTCCTTCCCCAATGAATCAAAGAATTTCTTCACCACTTCCATCGTTGCTTCAAGTGTATCTACCGACGGCGCAACTTCCACTAACGAATTTTCCAAGAGCGACGGCAAAGCTGCAATACCTGCAAGCCTGTGCCTCAATTTTATCCACTGCGCCTGCTCAAGTACGGAAACGGTAACCGATGACGAAAGAATTGCCGTTGTTGCCGGAAGTGCTGCATCAAGCGAAGCAAGATTTTTTCGCTTTTGTTCAATGTTGAGATTGGAAAGCTCAACAGCAAGCGAAATGTTTTTCGCAAGAGTGCTGATTGACCTAATTTTTTCCGGCGGAAGAATGTGAAAATTATGGGCGGAGGCAGCCGCGGAGTATTCAGCAACAAGAGCGTCGTCACCAACGATGAGAATTGTTGAAAATCCGCCGTGCTTTATCTTTGGGTGGACCGATTCAACATTCTTCCGTCGTGCTGGCTTCCTTGAAGTTTTCGCTTTCAATAGTTGTAAAATCCTTTCTTGGTTTTTCGGCCGAGCTTTCCGGATTCTACCATTTGCTGTTGAATCGGATGCGGGCGGTAACGCGAATCCTGAAAGAACTGCTCATACACCGATTGTGTAACAGCAAAGTTCACATCAATACCGATGAGATCCATCAACTCAAACGGTCCCATCTTGAATCCGCCTTCGCTTTTCACAATACGGTCAATTTCTTCGACGCTCGCAACACCTTCGCCGAGCAGCCGCAACGCTTCACCGTAAAACGGGCGTGCCACACGGTTGACGATAAATCCCGGTGTGTCGTTCACCTTCACAGAAGTTTTTCCAATCTGTTGACCGAATTCCAGTGCACGCGTGATCGTTTCGTCCGACGTGTGTTCACCGCGGACAACTTCAACCAAATTCATGAGGTGCACAGGATTGAAAAAATGTAAACCGACGACGCGGTGTGGTTTCTTCGTTGCCGAAGCAATAGAGGTCACCGAAAACGATGATGTGTTGGTTGCGAGAATAGTTGTATGATGTGCGATGGCATCAAGTTTCTTAAAAAGATCTTTCTTCACAAGAAGGTCTTCGATTACAGCCTCAATAATAATATCGCACGTATCGAGATCGGCAAGTGAAGTACGCGGACGGATTCGCTTCAGAGCCGCTGTCATTTCTTCCTCAGAAAATTTTTGCTTCTCAACACCTTTCTTCAACTCCGTGGTGATGCGCTCAATTCCGCGCCGAATCACATCGTCGTGAATATCGTAGAGAGAAACAGTGCATTGATGAAGCGCGGCGACGTGTGCAATTCCTGCGCCCATCGTTCCCGCACCGACAATTCCTATGTGGAGTGACATAAAAACCTCAGGGCCTGTTTTTTGCAGCAACCTTATATAAAGTAAAATAAATTATATTTGTATTTTTAATGCCAAGGCCAGGAAAAACGCGTGTCATAACCGGAATAAGATCTGTTGATGCAAGGCGTTCAGGTTGTTCAGACCTATCAATAACGAATTCAGGCTCGACAACGCACTGGTATTTACGCTCCTTCATTCCTTCATCATAACCAAAACCGCGGAATGCTTCTCGAACCTTCGGCGTAACGAGACCGGCCGGATCATAGATGATACGATCTGAATAATAACCAATTGCGCCAATATCAGGGACAACGACTTTAGTCGAATCTGAAGTATTATGCCGAAGCCATAAAGCGATCGGTTTAAGGCAATGCTCTGTTCCCCATGTAAAATTATCGGTGTGCGGTTTCACAACCGTCCAATAGATAAATTGGTTCTGCACAAAAGTAAACAAAAAAAAGATAAGAAGAATATACGAGAGTGTGCGAGGTTTCGCTTCGTAAAGCTTAGATATCCCCCATATCCCAAGGATAATAAGGCACGGCATGACGATTAAAAGATAGCGCGATACAACCTGAACATCATCAATCACGTAAAAAAGGAACAAGGCGCCAATCCAGACAAACAGTAGCCACTGAGCCTTGAACTCTTCTCTTATGCCGCCATGGAAAAGATACCAGCCTGCGAAAAGAACTCCAATGGCCGCCGGGAATTGACTTGACAGGATAATTTTACTAATGGCGGTAACTCCTTCAACCCCATCTCTGAGAGTAAACGCGCCTCCTGTCTTGGAAAGAAAACTGTTTGGAACAATCGTACCGAAATGAAAATAAGAAAAAATGAGCCACGGTACCACAACCAGGCAAAAAGTTAAAATCAATTTCAAAGATAACTTGAGCAATTCGCCTTTTTGAAAAAGAATAAAGTAGACAAAAATAAGAACAAACAATAAAGCGCACTCGGGCCTTACCAGCGTCAATAACCCAGCAAAAAGAGCTGAAATTTTTGGGCGACCCAAAAAAACATTATACAGCACGCTCAGCATTAAAAATACTGCACAGGAAGTATCCATTGCCGAACTCGTCCAACGCAGGAACCAAACGTCAAATGTGAAAACAAGTGTCGCAATAGTCGCCAATAATCGATCAAAAAGGATTAGCCACATGAGCCGATAAAACACTACAAGCGATGCAAGTGCGCAGGCAATGTCAATAACTTTGGCATATACAAAAAGATTAAATGATAACAACTTCCCAGCAGCAAGGATTATTGCCCACAGCGGACCTGTAACACCATAGCTCGGTGTATTCTGGTTAAAGGAAAAACCACTTCCTTGTGCAATTTTCTTGGCATATTGAAAATAGATGAAAGCGTCATCCGGAGTATATCGCACATGGATTAATACTTCAGCAAGAAACAATACTCCGGCACAAACAATAAGAAAATATTGTAATGGAGTTTTTTCAGCACGAACAATTCGAAAAGAAAATATAGACGATGTCATATAGTAGCAAGCGAGAGCAATGATGCAAAATTTCAACCTCCAACAACGACGAAATTGTCGAAATAAAAGTAACAAGGACTGGCTCAAAAAGCAATATTGGGTAATTGCTGACTTGACATCATCAATTCATTTGCGTTTATTTATTTTAGTCTTAGAGGAGCGGTACGCATGAGTACTTGCAGCGAGAGCGAAACGGCTCCATGACCTGCAACGAAAGGGCAAAGCACATAGTACCGCCGAAAGAAGAACAAGTCCGCTAAAAGCGGATCAGCCTCTGGTTGACGTTTCGTGTCCTTCTTGGGTTGCATCGTGAATAACATGCAAACTGTTCCCGCCGTAAGAGTGCGACGGGAGAGCGCTAACGACGATCTACATACTGTGTGATGACGTCCGGTTCTGTTGCCATCATTGTTTATCCAGAAAAGTAGAAAGTTCAGCGCTTTCTACTTTTTTCGTTTTTAGAAGGATTTACAATGAACATCGCTTTATTTGGATACGGCAGGATGGGACATGAAATAGAACGCGCTGCACGAGAACGTCATCACACAATCTCCGCAGTGTTCAATTCCGCCCGCCCGCTTGCCGCCTCATCATCCACCGGACAACTATCCGGCATTGATTGCTGCATTGATTTTTCTACTGCGGCAGCGGCGCCTCTGCATATTCGCATGGCGGCTTCGCTGCAACTCCCGGTGGTTGTGGGAACAACAGGATGGAATGAAGAACTTTCTGAACTGACACAGGCCATCAAGCAAAATGACGGAGCGCTTCTTTACGCTTCAAATTTTTCGATCGGTGCTCAGATATTCTTTCGCACAATTACGGCAGCCGCAGAACTCATCGACAATTTCCCGGACTACGATATCGCAATTCATGAAATCCACCACGCGTTAAAAAAAGATGCGCCCAGCGGAACCGCGCTTGCCATTGCCGAAAAAATTCTTGCTTCTGTGCGCCGGAAAACATCAGTGAACACATCCGCTCCCGACGGAACAATCCGTCCACACTCGCTAAATATCAGCAGCACGCGCGTAGGAAACATTGCCGGCACACATTCAGTCATCATGAATTCGGCGGCAGATACTATTGAATTAACTCACACCGCACATAACAGAAGCGGATTCGCCACCGGGGCGGTAATGGCGGCAGAGTGGCTTCAGGGCAAACATGGCGTGTTTACAATGGAAGATTTTTTATTTTCACAATAATTTTCATTTACTATGAAAGGATTTTTTATGTCATCTCTCTTTTCTTTTCGGGGCGTCGCAACCGCTCTTGTAACTCCAATGCAGCGCGACGGCAGCATTGATGAACAGGCGCTTCGCCAGCTTGTTGACTTCGAAATAACAAACGGCGTTAACGGACTTGTTCCCTGCGGCACGACCGGCGAAAGCGCGACGCTCAATCATGCTGAACATCACCATGTGATGGACGTTGTCGTGGCACAGACAGCAGGCCGCGTTCCTGTCATTGTCGGCGCCGGCAGCAATTCAACGCACGAAGCAATTTCATTGACACAACATGCTCGTGCTATCGGCGCAAACGCTGTACTGTCAATTGCGCCATACTACAACAAGCCGACACAAAAAGGATTCCTCGAGCACTACCGCGCCATCACAGAAGCAGTTGACATTCCCATCATCGTGTATAATGTCCCGGGCAGAACGGGAAGCAATATTAACGCCGAGACCACGTTACGAATCGCAGAACTGCCGGGCATCGCCGGCATCAAAGAAGCTTCCGGCAACATCGCACAGATTATGGAAATTCTCCGGCATCGTCCGAAAAATTTCGCAGTACTGTCCGGTGATGATGCACTGACGCTTCCTTTACTGGCGCTTGGTGCAGACGGCGTTATCTCCGTCGTCGCCAATGAAGTGCCGAATTTATTTTCAACAATGGTGAAACTTGCACTGGACGGAAAGTTCGCCGAAGCGCGTATTCTTCACGAGGAATTACTGCCTCTGATGAATCTTAACTTTATCGAGTCCAATCCGATTCCGGTGAAAAGCGCACTCGCTATGATGGGATTAATCGAAGAAATCTATCGTTTGCCATTGACTCAAATGTCCACTGACCACCGCTTTGCAATGCGCCGTGCGCTCGAAGAATTACATTTGGTGGAAACACACGCATGACGCGCTTAACAGAAATGCACGCGGCATCACAGATCGCCAAAACAATCGAGGCGCTGTATGACGCACATTCATTCCAAAAAAAGAATGCGGTAGATGTATTTCGAAAATTCATAACACTGCTTGACAACGGTGTAATCCGGGCGGCAGAACAGAAAGACGGAACATGGATTGTTCATGAATGGGTGAAGAAAGGAATATTGCTGGGATTCCGGCTTGGCACATTGAAACGCGTCTCGCGTGCGAGCGGTTTTTCATTTTATGACAAGCACACGTTTCCATTGAAAGAAGTTCATCAAAATGATAATGTCCGGATTGTTCCGGGAGGAAGCGCAGTCCGCAAAGGCGCGTACGTCGCGCCCGGCGTTGTCGTGATGCCGCCGGCATACATCAATGTTGGTGCGTATGTTGGGAAAAATTCTATGGTTGATTCCCACGCGTTGGTAGGATCGTGCGCACAAATCGGAGCGCGTGTTCACCTTAGCGCTGGTGCACAAATCGGCGGAGTGCTGGAACCAATCGGCGCCCTTCCGGTAATTATAGAGGACGATGTTTTAGTCGGCGGCAATACAGGAATCTATGAAGGAACGATCGTGAAAAAAGGCGCTGTTATTGGCGCCGGCGTTGTACTGACGGCATCAACACCGGTGTACGATTGCGTGCGCGAAACTGTGATTGCCAAATCGGGAAATGGCAATCTTGTCATTCCCGAACACGCAGTCGTTGTACCGGGAACACGCACGATGCCATCGTCATTCGCACACGCGCACGGACTTTCTCTCTACACGCCGTTAATCGTCAAATATCGTGATAAGAAAACCGACGCACGAACTGCCCTGGAAGAAACGCTACGATAAAATCAGGCAAGGGGGAAACTCAGCGCGCTCCAGCTCTACGAAAATATATTTCTGCTTCACACAGGCGGAACCGCAACCGGCGTATGCTCTGACTTCTCGGTTTGTGTCCACATATTCCGGCTGTCAACAGCGCTTTTATTTGCCCAGCCAATCGCCTCGTCAAGGAAATACATGAACTTGTCAAAATCTTCTCTGAAGAGAAATATCTTCGTTTTTTTACATTCTTCAATCCCAACGCGGCGGCTTTCTGTAATAGTAATGTAGCAATCCTTTCCCGACCGCGTAGATTTGACATCGATATAATAACGACGCCTTCCCGCATGTACACACCTGGTGTATAATTCCTGACCGTAATTCGTCTGTTCCAAAGTCTATCCTCCTTTTCCAAGAATCATTTCTCAAAAGAGCGCACGCCGTTCGACTTCTTACAAAAAATTAAACAGCACAATAAATCTGTTGAGGAAACACTATGGTAAGGCAGTTTCACCTCCTTAAGACAGCGATCTTGGCTGTTGAGACTTGGGCACCGGTTTCATCGTATGCAACGATAAAATAGATTCCGCTGCCTACGAATTTTTCATCAGAATCCTTCCCATCCCAGAACGCTCGCCCTCCTCCCTGAGCCTGGAATTGTTTTATGAGCGTACCATTGAGAGAAAGAATTTTGACGACGCTATTGTTCACCAATCCACTGATGATAGCAGCTCCGTTGTCTGGAATAATAAACGGATTTGGTCCGATGTGAAGCGTTGAAAATTTTTCAACCGGCTGCGTAGTAGGAATTTCGAGACTCGATAAACCGCTCTCTGTTCCGAAGTATGCAATGCCGCGTTTTTTATCAAACGCAATAGAGAGAACATTGTTGTCCACCAACTTACCATTCGTTGATGCAACGCTGTACTGTTGCAGCAGTGATGTTCCGTCCGGCGAAAGAACGAGAACGCCGTTTTTGGTTCCGACCCATTTATTGTTGAGCGGATCAACCGCAATGCAATTGATGAATTGATCATAGACAGCACCAAGATACACTTGGCTGACGCTTGATGTCGGGAAACGAGGTTCAGCGATAACGGTGATGCCGAGAGCAGTGCCAAGCCATAGCTCACCGTCATTATCCAAGGCAATTGATGTAACGGTAGAACTTGTCAATCCGTCATGCTCGTTCATCGTTCCCCAGCCGTTCACAGTTCCATCAAGAACAAGAGATTCATTAAAGAAAAAGAATGTTGGTGGATTTGGAATAAAAAAAGGGAGCGCCGATGTAAACCATTTCGTACCATTCCGGTCAATAACAAGGTTAAGCGCCTGTTTGTAACCATAACCGGAAGGGGATTTGTATTCTGTCCACAATGAATCAGAACTCATTTTCCATAACACACCAAGATCAGCAGAACTGTAATTTGTAACCCACACGTCGCCTAAATAATCGGCGGTTGCAGCAGGCATAACGTTGTAAACGGTGTCTTCAGGAATTCCAACAAAACCGGGATAGTTATGATCAAATAACCGGACAAAATCACCTTTGCTATCAAGCAGTGCAATGCCTTTCCCCCACGAACCAATCCATTTTGAATTGTTGGGGCCTATATTCACACTAAAGTAATCATTGGTCAACAATGCTGGAATGGCAGTTGTGTTGTAATTACGCCACTTCGTGCCGTCAAAACTGTAAAAACCATGACCATTACTTGTTCCCGATGCGCCCCAGACCACTCCGTTATCATCAATAGCAACAGAAATAAAAAAATTTGAGGCAGGACTATTCGGCGCTGCCTCACTCCATGAAGAATGCTGCGCATCAAACCGTGCGATACCGCCTTCCTGAAGTCCAGCAACAAATGTCCCGGCTGAATCCACAACTGCACAATTGATTGCCGACGGTGTTGCTGTTCCGTACGAAGAGACCGCACCGTTGTGTGAAAGTGAAATGACGTTCGTGCCGCCAACGGCAAATAATACCGAATCTGTGCTGACCAATGTCGTTGCAGCTTGCGACAAGCCACTCACCGGTACCCAGTTATTATTCTGAAAAATAAACACGCCGCTATTTGTCGATGCATACACACCGCCATTGAAAACAGCAAGGTCAGTTGGGTTTGCAGGCAAGGAAAATGATGTCCACGATTCAGGTGCGTCTAAATTGAATGCGCCTGGATTTGAAACTGCAAGCCCGGATGTTGTGGCGACAAAAATACGGCCTCCGCTGGTGAGCACCGATACAACATTCGGCTGTAAGAACGAACCAAAGTTGCTGTATGTATCTTTGAATTCAGACCGGGAAATCGAAAATACACTGACGCCAAATGCTGACGCAATATACAACGAGTCGCCAGCGACATAAAACGTGTTGATGCTCTTCTGTACTTTGGTTGATTGCAGAATATCGCTCACGTAACGCCATGAATTTGTTTTCGGAAAATATTCATCGATAGCGCCGGAACGATGCCCAACCCAAACAGTTCCGACCGCATCCAATGCTATGGCGCTGACGTCATTCCCCGTAAGACCTTCGGAATTGGTAAATTTTTGGAAGGATGAATCTGATAATGACAACCGGAACAATCCGCCGCTTGTCCCTGCCCAGATATCGTTTCGGGAATACGCAAGAGAGACAACATTTTTCATATCGGTGTAATTCCTCCAATCACCGATGCTGGCGATGCCGTCATGTGACATCACAAATATTCCCGCCATCGCTATCATCATTGAAAATCTGCTGTAGCGGACTGTTTTCATCCATTGACATTTCATACGCAGCCTCATTATAAAGAAGATAACGCATTCAGCGATTTTTAAGAACTATGGTGCGGTATCAAAACTATGCGTTCTTTTCCCTTTCATCGCTGAATGGAATTTGTGCGTATAAATCTGCCATCGTAATTGCTGCCAATGCAGCATCCCACCCTTTGTTGCCAACTGAACCTCCCGAACGTTCTAACGCCTGGTCATACGTATTCGTTGTCAGGACACCGAAGAGTACCGGTATGCTGCGTTCTCGTGCCACACTGCCAATACCGCGCGCGCTTTCTGCCGCAATATAATCGAAATGAGGAGTCTCACCGCGAATAACTGCGCCGAGGCATATCACCGCAGCATAACGGATGCTCAAGGTAATTCGTGATACTACTTGCGGAATTTCAAATGCGCCGGGGCAATAGAAAATGTCAACATTGTTTACCACATCGCAGCCATGCTTTTTCAAACATTCAAGTGCGCCATCCAGCAAGCGCTGCGTGATTGTGCGATTGAACTGGCTGGCAACAATAGCAAAGCGCCTCCCTTTCGTCGAAATTTCTCCTTCAAAAACTCGTGTCAGTTTTGTGTTCATTCGTATCTTCAAACATTGCCGCTGTGGGAAGAATGTTGGTCGAACAATCTGCGCTTCATAGCATCAACGCGGGAAACATCAACATAAAATGAGCCAAGCACTCCGTCATCGTTGCGCTTGCCACCGTGAAAATCCGAACCGCCGCTTTCAAGCAGAAAATATTGTGTGACAATGCCGCGGTAATGCGCAACAAGACTTTCATTATGCGACGGATGAACAACTTCAATTCCATCCAATCCAGATTTGATCAACATTTTCAAAAGTTCATCGTCCATACTGCGGCCCGGATGAGCAAGAAACGACAATCCTCCTGCAGATGCAATGAGCGCACACGCTTCAGCGGGCGGCAGATTAAATTTCTTTTCGTACGCCGGACAGCCGAAGCCGATGTATTGGTCAAAGACTGTTTGATAATCATTCACAAATCCTTCTTCTACCAGCGCCATCGCAATATGCGGGCGACCAATTGCCCCGCTTCCGGCGCGCCGCAACACCGACTCGAATGTAAGCGGAATTTGCAAGCGATTTAATTTTTCGACAATGCGAACGGCGCGCTTCTTTCGTTCATCACGGAAAAATTTCAAATATTCCAGCACGTGTTCATTGGTAAAGTCGACAAAATAACCGAGAATGTGTATTTCTTTTTCACCAACAGTCGCACTGAGTTCCACACCGGGAATAACTTCGACACCAAGCGTGCTGCCGAATTCTATTGCGTGCGGAAAAACATCAAGACTGTCATGATCCGTAATGCTGAGCGTTGTAATGCCTTTGTGATGCACTTTCTGAATAAGTTCGTCAGGAGAATATATTCCGTCCGACCGATTCGTGTGCATGTGCAGATCGGCTTTCACGTCCATGTTGAATACTTCTGCTCTTTCTCACCACAAATCCGTTCGCTCCGTTAGACGGGGCAAGGCGGAATTATTCTTAACCATGCAGCGCAGCGTGAAAGCGGTGTACGGCGGTAACAATTTAGGGGTAGAAGCTCTTGAAGCGTTCGTAATCGTTGATAATAAGTCTGTTTCCCTGCAGCGTCAATTGACCGCTCTTGATGAACTTGTGAAGCATACGCGAAATGGTTTCCCGCGATGTGCCAGCCATGTTCGCCATGTCTTGCTGCAACGGAAGCTCATCAATTTCAACGCGCCCTTTCCGGAACATTCCAATTTCATCGGCAAGCTGCAAAATAACGTTGGCGACGCGGCCGGCAGCATCTTTCAATGAAAGGCTCTTGATTTGTGCATCCGCTTTGCGAAGACGCCCGGTCAGTTCGCGTAGCAAAGCAATCCCCACACTCGGATAATCGTTTAACAGTTTCAGAAAATCACGGCGATGGATCATAAACAATTCTGATTTCGCTGTCGCGACAACGCTCGCTGAACGCGTCAACCCGTCAAGAATTGCCATCTCACCGAAGAAATCACTTTCACCGAGAATGGACAGGATCACTTCACGGCCATCATCATCCATGCGGACAATTTTCACTTTGCCAGAAGTGATGACAAACAGCGCCGCGCCTGTTTCTTCTTCAAGCAAAATGATTCCACCTTTTTTATATTTTTTCCGAATGCCAAGGCCGGCAATCTTTTCCAGATCTTGTTCACTCAGTTCATTAAAAATGGGAACATTGCGTAAGAAGTTCATCGCTTCATTCATGTCTGCACCCCGCGCAATAAAATGTTAGGGGAATTTCAAGAATGTGCTGCCTGAGTTGATTATGGTTTGAATATACACGCCCTTGTGATGAAAGTCAAGATGAATTCAAGGACAACCTTCGCCTTGTTTTTGAACTTCCATTTCCGTAGTTTCGTTCAGTTTATAAAGTACCTGCCATTTTTGCCGAAAAATAACGCTATGGAAGCATTGGACGAAATAATATTGCTTGAGCGGTTCGAGTCACGCATTAATGCCGGTGAAAAAATTGAACCGAAAGACTGGATGCCTGAACGCTACCGCAAGCAATTGATCCGCATGATTTCCCAGCATGCACATTCGGAAGTTGTCGGCATGTTGCCGGAAGGAAACTGGATCACGCGCGCGCCGTCGCTGCGGCGAAAAATATCGCTGCTCGCGAAAGTACAGGACGAAGCCGGTCACGGCATGTATCTCTACAGCGCGGCAGAAACGCTCGACGTGGACCGGCGTGAACTCATCGAACAATTACTCAGCGGCCAAGCGAAATATTCTCACATCTTCAATTATCCAACGCTCAACTGGGCTGACATCGGCGTCATCGGCTGGTTTGTTGACGGAGCGGCAATCGTCAACCAAACGATGCTCGCAAAATGTTCCTACGGTCCGTACTCACGGGCGAATCTCAGAATTTGCAAAGAAGAAAATTTTCACAAGCGGCAGGGCTACGAAATTGTTGCAACGATGGCGGCGGGAACGACTGAACAGCGGGAAATGGTGCAAGATGCCGTGAATCGCTGGTGGTGGCCTTCGCTTATGATGTTCGGTCCGTCGGACAATGAATCTCCCAACAGTGCGGAATTGCTTCGATGGAAAGTGAAGCTTCACAGCAATGATGAACTGCGCCAGCGCTTCGTTGATCTCACCGTTCCGCAATCGCAAGCAGTTAACATCACGCTGCCCGATCCTGAACTTCGTTATGATAAAAAAACTCAGCACTGGAACTTCGGCAAAATCAATTGGGAAGAATTTTGGAATGTGGTGAAAGGAAACGGTCCCTGTAACCGCGAACGATTGGCTGCGCGTCAAAAAGCAGATGATGATGGCGCGTGGGTGCGCGAAGCGGCGGTTGCGTACACAATGAAACGGAGAATGAACAGATAAATATGGATTGGTGGATTGATGGATGAATGGATTGATGATCTTAGATTTTCAATAATCCAGCAATCCAATCATCCGATTTTTCAATATTTCAACAACCTGTTTCCCCAAAACAAAAGCATGGCAACAAAAGATACGTTTGGTGAAGGCGAAGTGTGGGAAGTTTTCATCCAGAAAGAAACCGGCGCACCCCACGAACACGCAGGAAGCATTCACGCTGCCGATCCGGAAATAGCATTGCAAAATGCGCGCGATGTTTTTGCACGCCGCGGGGAAGTTGTCAGCATCTGGGTTGTGCCGGCGAATTCCATAACGGCAAGCTCGCCGGATGACAGCGGTCCTTTTTTCGACCCTGCAAACGACAAAATTTACCGGCATCCGCAATTTTATCATATTCCAAAATCTGTGAAAGGAATGTGAGTGAAAAACGGACCCGATCACAGAACGAAAAATGTTCTCGTCGAATTTCTCTTTCGGCTTGGCGACGACCGGCTTATTCTCGGTCACAGACTTTCCGAATGGTGTGGACATGCACCGATTCTCGAAGAAGACATTGCGCTTGCCAATATCGCGCTTGATTTGCTGGGTCAAGCTTCTGCACTTCTTCGGCTGGCTGGCGAAATTGAGGGAAAGAATCGCGCTGAAGACGATCTTGCATATTTTCGGGAGGCAACGCAATTCACAAATCTCCAGCTGGTTGAACAACCGAACGGAGATTTTGCTTTCACCATTGCGCGGCTTTTTTTCTTCAGCGCTTTCAATAATCTACTGAGCGAGCGTCTCCAAAAATCTTCGATAGAAGCACTGGCTGGCATTGCGGCAAAAGGATTTAAAGAAAGTAGTTACCATCTCCGGCACAGCAAAGAATGGATGCTGCGCCTCGGCAATGGAACTGAAGAAAGTCATCAGCGAATGCAAATTGCCGTCAATGAACTGTGGCGTTTTACCGGAGAGATGCTTGCTTTTGATGAAGTTGAAGAAAAATTGCAGCAGCAAAATGTGATTCCCGACCTGAACCCCATCGCTCCAAAGTGGAACGAAATAGTCGCCGCTGTGCTGACGGAAGCAACCATCATAATTCCTTCCCACCAAAAAGATGGCGGACAAGCCGGCAATCATGCCGTTTCGGGAAGCCGCAATGGTTTCCACAGTGAACATCTCGGACATTTGCTTGCTGAGATGCAAATTCTTGCACGATCATACCCGGATGCAAAATGGTAACGACGAAGCAACATATCCTTTCTCTCCTGTGTGAAGTTCACGATCCGGAAATTCCTGTTCTCGACATTGTAGAACTGGGAATTGTCCGCGATGTTCGCGTGCACGGGAAACAGATTCACGTCAACATCACGCCGACATACTCCGGCTGTCCAGCGATGCATATGATTCAGCACGACATCATCGGCACGCTGAATAAAAACGGATTTCGGAACGTGGAAATCACTATCGTTTATTCTCCCGCATGGACAACCGATTGGCTTGGCGCTTCGGCAAAAGAAAAACTCAAGGAGTATGGCATCACTCCGCCGGAAACTGTGAATGAAGTTGTAGTTACGCTTCCCGGTTCAGAAATGGAATGTCCGTTTTGCAATTCGCACAACACAGAATTGCGGAGCGAGTTCAGCTCCACTGCCTGCAAATCATTGTACTTCTGCAATGACTGCTGCCAGCCGTTTGAACACTTCAAGGAAATATAATACAGGAAAAGGGCGAAGAAAAAAGTAACAATAGATTCTCTTTCTTACAGCATGAACATTAAGAAAAGTATTGGATGAATGGATTGTTGGATTATTGGAAAACTTGAAATCAATAATCCATTTATCCATCGACCCATTCTCTTCAGCTTCTTCGAGCCTTCGAGGTAAATGTGGTTTCACTTCCCCCTAAATTGCGCCGGACGTTTTTCCAAAAATGCCTGCACGCCTTCTTTGTAATCTTCCGTTTGCGATGCTACGTCCTGCATCATTGCTTCGTACTCGAGCACAGAATCTAAATCCGATGTTACGGCTTTATTCAAAGCGCGCTTGATCAATCCGATTGCCCGCGTCGGTGCATGGGACAATTTTTCCGCAATCTCCATTGTTACTTTTTCCAGCTCTGACGAAGGAACAACGTTGTTTACCAAGCCAACACGTTCTGCTTCTGCGGCGTCAATGTCGCGGCCCGTTGCAGCATACTCGAACGCGCGTGCCATACCGACCAGCCGCGGCAAAAACCAATGTGAACCGGAATCAGGCACCAAGCCAATGCGGATAAACACTTCGATAAGCTTCGCCTTATCGGACATAATGCGCATGTCGCACGCGAGCGCAATGCTCAGTCCTGCACCCGCCGCAACGCCATTGATCATACCGATAATCGGTTTTTCAATCGTCCGCATTTTTCGGATAAGCGGATTGTAGCTCTTTTCTAATGATTCTTTCAGCGATCGCTTGCTTGTAGAATGTTCTTTTAAATCTTGCCCTGAGCAAAACGCTTTCTCTCCGGCCCCGCGAAGAATGATGCACCTGATCGTAGAATCCTTTTCCGCTTCTTTGAACGCGTCATTCAATTCTTTTTTCATCTGCTCGTTCAGCGCGTTGTAGCTTTCCGGGCGATTTAATATGACGGTGAGAATGGAATCTGAAATCGTGTACAGCAGTGTTGAATAGGTTGGCATGAAAGTCTCTCGAAAAATAAAAGAAATAGTTTCACAAAATATAATTATCTGTTTCCTGCTTTTCCACGCATCTATTGCATCCGCAAATCAATTTCGGTATTATTCTTTCAGCTTCGTCTGACAAACTTTTACTATGAGCATATTCTTCCTCATTATCACATTGGCAATGATTGCCGTCGGCAGTGTGTATGCTGCGTACATTCTCTTCTTCTTGTCTGGTCTTTCCCGGCTGAAGCTTGGAACGAACAATCACACATTCTCGGTTGCGGTAATCGTTGCCGCGCGCAATGAAGAACGCCACATTGAACAATGCGTCCGCTCTCTGCTGAATCAAGATTATCCGCACGACAAATATTCCATCGTTGTTGTTGATGACGAATCAACAGACGGCACATCTGAAATTATCATGCGGCTCGCGAGTGAGTATTCCAACATCCGGCTCTTGCACACAAATGGAGAAGTAGCCGCCGTTTCACCGAAAATCAACGCGCTTGAAATTGGCATACGAAATACGTCGAGCGACCTTATTTTCACCACCGATGCAGATTGCACCGCCGGGCCGCGGTGGATTTCTTCCCTGGTAAAATGTTTTGACGACTCCATCGGCGTTGTATCGGGCGTAACAATTTTCAAAAGAACTGGAAATGTTTCTCCGATCCTGTTCGGATTTCAATACCTTGATTTCTTTGCACAAACCGCATGCGGTGCGGGAGCGATTAGCATGAGTGTCGTCAATAACTGCAACGGCAGCAATATGGCGTTCCGGCGCTCAGCATTTGAAGCAGTTGAAGGGTATGCTAAAATCTCTCACGTCAACTCCGGCAGCGATTCACTTCTTGCACAGCGCATCGTCGCATCAACACCCTGGAAAATGGGCTTTGCATACGAGCCGGAAACACATGTGACTACGCTTCCGCTGAAAAATTGGGTGCAGCTTCTTCATCAAAGAATGCGATGGGCCGGCTCGACACTGAACTACAAACGGGCAGGACTTATTTTCCTTGTCGCTTCGTTTTCTCTCTACCTTCTGCTTTTTCTCTTTCTGCCTTTCTCGCTCGCCTATCCTTCCAGCCTACCAACCCCGTTGATTATTTTCGTTCTCAAGATTATTCTCGACTTTTGGATTACAACGAAGTTCGCGAAGATGGCAAAAATCGAGGGACTAAAAAAATTCTTCCTGGTCTCCGAGTTGATTCACGTTCCGTTTATTCTTGTCTCTGTCATCGGAAGCTTTTCAGTTAAATTTGAATGGAAGCAGCGACGAATGAGACGAACAATGCCGCAGGCGCTATAAAATTTCTCATTTCCCCTTCCATTCCGGTTTCCGCTTTTCCACGAATGCTTTCATTCCTTCTTTCTGATCTTCTGTTGAAAAGAGCATGTAGAAATTTTTCCGCTCGAATTCCAATCCGCTTTCAATTGTCGTATCGAATGCTTTCAGAATCGCTTCTTTGCCAAGCTGAACAGCGACCGGCGGCTTCGAGGCAATTGTTTTTGCAAGATTTTTCGCTTCTTCAAGAAGAACTTCATTCGGTACAACTTTCACAACGAATCCCCATTGCTTCGCTTCTTCCGCAGTGATCATTGAACCGGTCAGCACCATTTCCATCGCTTTGTATTTTCCAACCGCGCGCGTCAACCGCTGCGTTCCGCCCGCGCCGGGAATAACGCCGATGCTGATTTCCGGCTGGCCGAATTTTGCCGATTCCGACGCGATAATAATATCGCACGTCAGCGCAAGCTCGCAGCCGCCGCCAAGCGCGTAGCCGCCGACTGCCGCAATGATCGGCTTCTTGAATTTCCGAATGCGGTCCCATCGCGAGAACATGTCGCGCTGCAGCATTTCCACCGTCGAAGCGTCCGCCATTTCTTTAATATCGGCACCGGCGGCAAACGCTTTCTCATTGCCGGTGAGAATAACGCAGCGAATGTCGTTTTCTTTTTCCATTTCGTCCAACGCTTCCACCAATTCCTTCATCAATGCAATG
>JAJYOI010000044.1 GCA_021796275.1 Bacteroidota bacterium | reverse complement strand
AAAGAATGTCGGTTGCCGTGTAGCCTTCAGGATGACCGACATGCAAGCCGGCACCGGAAGGATACGGATACATGTCGAGAATGAACGCTTTCGGACCGGGAGAAGAATCATTTGTTTTGAACGTTTCGTGATCATCCCAATACTTTTGCCACTTTGCTTCAATATCAAAAAAAGGATACGCCATAGAAAATTGAAAAATTTAAAATGAAAAATGAAAATATTCCGCGTTTCTGAGCTTTTGCAGTAAAAGATTTGCCGAACGCTTACACTGAGTTTTCGTTTTGCTTCATATATAACATTGCTGTTGCGGCGGAACCGATGCGAAAACGCGACTGCAATTCTTCCACCGTGGCACCGTTCGTCGCCATCAATGATGCTGCTGTATGCCGGAGAGAAAACGGCGTTATCCGCCGCGCTTTTCCGTTTTTAATTCCCGCGTTCTCTAAATACATGTTCACGCGCTGGCGAATACCTCGCGTGGTCATCCGCTTTCCGCGCGTGCGATTGCCTGCGCTCATGAACAGCGGATCGTCTCCATCTGCTTCGCTGCGAAACGCAAGATACGAGTGGAATGCCTCTTTGACTTCTTCAGGAAGAACAACCCCTTCTTTCGTATCCTTCCCTTTTCCTTGAACGAATAACACCATTGCGTGGCTATAAATTTTTACGTCGTCAATATTTGCACGAATTAATTCGATCTCCGAAAATCCACAGCCGATCATCGCTTTCACAACTGCGTAATCGCGAACGCCGCGTTCATCACTTCGATCAATACTATTGAGCAGCAATGCAAGCTCGCCCTCTGAAATTATTTCCCGCGAATGCTTCTGCGGACGTTTATTGCCTTTCACCACCCGCCCCGGATTGTCATTCAAAATTCCGGCACGAACAAGATACTCACAGAACTGTCTGAGCGCCGTCAAATATGTAGAGACTGAAACTTCCGATAATTTTTTCTTCAACGACAAATACTTCTTATACCGCTCAACGTCCTGAACGCGAAATAAAAAATGCTTGTCACGCGGCTGCCAGCGAAAGAACTCGCGCAACGCCCGTTCGTATGTACCCTTTGTCTCCGGTTTTTTGCTGCGTAATTCCTTCAAAAATCCGGCATAGAAATTATTCAGCCGCTTCGTTGAAATACGGACTGCAGGATAACGGTTGGTTGTCATCGGGGCATCATGAAAATGTTATCAATTCCGCCAGAGGCGGATCAGCTTATTGGCTGACAATAACAGAAATTAAAGAAATACGATGTGAGAAGCAATGAACCAAGAAAACCACTTACTGATTGAAAATCAAAAAAAAAATCCCGACGCAGCTTTACTCGGTCGGGATTTTGCTTTTTTGTGAGCGTGGATGGATTCGAACCATCGACCCTCTGCTTAAAAGGCAGATGCTCTACCCCTGAGCTACACGCCCTACCAATTACATTTTCGGGTTGAGTAATATAGCAAGATTTGCATGGAATTGCAAGAATGACAAAATCGTTTTAGAAATGAAAAAGCGAAGGTTATTTTCACTCTGAAACATGTTCCCGCTTTTGTTCGTTAGAAAAGGTAACAATAATACAATGGACCAGTCATCTCAACATAACAAATTTCCCTTATCGTATGGGTAACAAAAGAGGTGATAATTATGAGAATAGCTTATACTGCCGGCAAAATGGTAGAGGAATACGATGGAGTAACACGCGTTCTTTTCAAGTGGAGCGAGCATCTTCAGAATAAAAATGTTCCTCACATTTTTATTTCCGGTGAGGTCCCGCCAAAAGAAAAGCAAAGCGTACCGATGTATCGCGTGCCGTCAATTCCTTTTCCTTTATATAAAGAATATCCGTTTTCACTCCCCTCGCCAAAAACATTCGATGCTGTTCTTAACGAATTCAAACCGGACATCATTCATTTTAACAGCCCGTGTCCCTTGGCATTTGCTTCGTTGAAGTATGGCAGAAAACATGATATCCCCGTCGTTTCAACCTACCACACACATTTCCTGAGCTACGCGCAATATTATAAATTGAAACCTTTCGTCGAAGCCGGATGGATGCTTTACCATCACGTTTACAATCAATGCGCACAAGTGTATGTTCCTTCAACGCCAATTTTACACGAGCTTGAAGCCGGCGGCTTAAATACTCTTCACTTTCTCCCTCATGGCGTTGATATTGACACTTTTCATCCGACATTCCTTTCGAAAAGCTGGAAAGAACAAGTTGGCGCGCAAGATAAATTTGTTGTGCTCTACGCGGGAAGGTTGGTATGGGAAAAAAATTTGCGTGTGTTAGCCAACGTTTATAACACACTGTATCCTCAACGTAATGATATTGCCTTTGTGCTTGCGGGCGATGGTCCAATTCGAAGAGAATTGGAACAAATGATGCCCGATGCAATTTTCCTCGGTCATCTCAACACGAAGCAAGTAGCGACTGCTTTCGCGTCAAGCGATGCATTCATTTTTCCATCAAAGACTGAAACATTCGGCAATGTGACGCTTGAAGCGATGGCATGCGGAAATGTGCCAATCTGCGCCGCCGCAGGAGGAACATTAGATTTGATCCGCAATGAAGAGAATGGGTTTCTTATTGAACCTGATGATGCGAGCGGCTTTGCCGCAGCTATCCGCGCTCTTGCCGACGATCCCTCACTAAGAAATACCTTTGCAGAACGGGCACTTGCATTCGCTCAACAGCAAAGCTGGGACGTGATTGTCGAACGGATGTTAAATTTTTATTCCGACGCAATACACCATGTTCCCTGCGGCACAACACAGGCGGCATAAACAGATTCAGAAAAAATCTTCTTAACAATTCGTTAACATTGGGGTAACATGGAGTTAATGCAGTTTTTCTAAATTTTTATGGGAATTATTATGTCTCATATTCTACTAAGCATTGCGACGCGCAAAGCAGTATAGAGTGTACATTACGAACGATAATTTATGGAAAGCGTTTTGACGAAAGAAATTCAAGTGCAAATGGAACACGGCGTCGGCAACGACACGAATAAGCAGCGTGCGGCGCAGAATAATTTCGTTCCCGTGTCAGACAATCACAAAATAGTTGCACGCGATATCAATGCTTATTTCGGAAAAGTTCAGGCATTGAAGAACATCAGCCTTTCCATTCCTGAAAACAGCGTCGTCGCAATTATCGGTCCGTCCGGCTGCGGAAAATCAACGTTCCTTCGCTCTATTAATCGGATGCACGAGATCGTTCCGGGCAGCAAAATTACCGGCTCGTTGACATTAGACGGCGAGGATGTGTATCAAATGGACGCCGTCATGGTTCGAAAAAGAATCGGGATGGTGTTTCAAAAGCCCAATCCATTTCCGACAATGTCTATTTTCGACAATGTTGCGGCGGGTTTAAAAATGAACGGCATGCGCCGCAAAGCTCCGCTTAAAGAGATCGTAGAAAAAAGTTTGCGCCAAGCCGCATTGTGGGACGAAGTGAAAGATTCATTGTCGAAAAGCGGTGTCAGTTTATCCGGCGGGCAGCAGCAACGGTTATGCATTGCGCGCACTCTTGCTGTCAGCCCGGAAGTAATTTTAATGGATGAACCTGCCAGCGCGCTCGACCCGATTTCTACATCAAAAATTGAAGAGCTGATTTATGAATTGAAAAAGCAGTACACCATCGTCATTGTGACACACAATATGCAGCAAGCCGCACGCGTAAGCGATTTCACGGCGTTCTTCTACATAGGCGAACTTATCGAATACGACGAAACAAAATCTATTTTTACAAATCCACACTTGAAACAAACAGAAGATTATATCACCGGACGGTTCGGATAATTTATGATACGACACTTTGAGCAGCATCTTCAGGAACTCAAATCAAGATTGATCAAAATGGGATCGCTCGCCGAGGATTCCATCAACCGTTCCATTCAAGCCGTGCTGAATAAAGATTACGAGCTTGCCAAGACGATCATCGAAGAAGACACGCGCATCAATGAAATGGAAATTGAAATTGATCAGGCAATTATTGATGCGCTCGCCTTGCAACAGCCGGTCGCATCCGACTTGCGGCTCATTCTTGCCGCTTCAAAAATCAACAACGATCTTGAACGCATTGGTGATCACGGAGTGAATTTAGCAGAGTCGGCGCTCGCATTGCGCGGCAAAGATTTGCCTGAATCTTCACTCGACGATATCAAGCGGATGTGCCAGCTTACAAAACGAATGGTAGGCGACGCGCTCGATGGATTCATTCACGCTGATGCCAACCTCGGCGAAGCGGTCCTGTTGATGGACGATTCCGTTGACAACTTGAATCGGAAAATTACAAAAGAGTTGATGGAAGTGATGAAAAGCAATCCCACCAACATTGAACCGTCGCTTGAGCTGATCCGCGTCAGCAGAAATTTAGAGCGCGTTGCAGATTTGTCCACCAATATTGCCGAAGAAGTTGTCTTCATCGCAAAAGCGCGTGTCGTTAAACACCACGCATCTGACGATCTTGCCACAAAGCAGACTGAATCCTGAGCGGAATCTATTGCACAGTGCTTTTCATCGAACAAACGCCGGCAGCTTCCAACTTACCAGCGTTGTTTTTTAGCAGAGAACACTGTAAATTGCTGCCGTGACGAAGAGCATAGGAAAAGAAAAACCCACATTGTATTATTTTCCTCAATGAATATTTCCATGACACAATTTTTTATTCAATCACAATACTCATCACCTATAATAAGGAGAGGAACAATGCGCACATTTGTCACATTGCTGGCTTTCGCCCTTGTCGTCAGCCTGGGCGGTTGCTCAAAAAAAGCCGATACGGTCACCGGAACCGGAACACAAACCCAATCGCCGCAAATTCCGGCACAGCATTTTTCGGGTCCGACCACTTCGTCAACTGATCCATACGCGCAGGCCACCATAACGTACGCAACCTCAATAAACGCGATGACAAGTTGGAGCACTGCATTTTCCGGCTTATCAGCGACACAAAATGGGAATACCTGGACGTGGTCCTATGGCACGTCGGCATTCACCGAAACTTACACCGCGACAAAATTAAGCGACGGCAGTTATTCATGGAAATTCGTGCTGAACGGACAGGTTGACGCCAATTCGCCGAACTACAACAACAAAACATTGTTCGAAGGCACAACAAGCGCAGACGGAAAATCCGGAACCTGGAAAATTTATTATGATACATCGACTACCGTCTTGGCTCAACTCGATTATTCCACCGATGCGAACGGGACTGTAACAGGAACGTATCAGGAATTCGATACCGACGGTACGCTCTCGGGAAAAATTATTGTCACGAACAATTCTGACAAATCCGGAGAAGTACAATATTTCGACAAAACCATCCTTGTCTATAAATCGACATGGCAGGCAAACGGCAGCGGTACATGGTATACCTACGATTCAACGACGGGTAACCAAACAGGCACCGGCACATGGAATTGACGTTCTAAAAAAACTGAAGAATAAAAAAAGCCCCGGAGTGTTCGGGGCTTTTTTATTTTCCATGCTGCCTTCTTAAGGTGAACTTATTTCTCTGAAACTTCTATTTCATAATGACTAATTTTTGCGTCGCTGTCGTCTGCTGTCCGTTACCGCTTACGACAACTCGGTAAAGATACACTCCGTTTGCAAGAACATCGCCGTCTCTGTCGTGACCATCCCACTCTATGCTGTTGAAACCAATATCAACGTCAGAAGAAATATCCAAATCCTGAACTGCGCGCCCGGCGACGGTATAAATTTTGATATGTGCATTCTCCGGCCGCTCAGTTCCGCTGAGTGTGAAAGTAAAATGCGTCTCGCGCGAAAATGGATTTGGAATATTAAACACGTTGATCAAACTCATTGTTGACGAAGTGCTGATGATGAGCGTCGTTGTATCGGAAATATTTCCGGCAGTGTCTTTCGCATAGTACGCGATGACATTTTCGCCTTCCGTAAAATGAGGCTTCCATTGAACCGATGCTTGCTGTTTCTGTACTTCAATATCCGGACTGCTGTAAAAAACCGGCTCGTTGTTCAAAAAAACTCTCACACTATTTGTGTCAATAGATGCAAAAGTGCTGAACGCATTGTCGGAAAATTTGAAGAGAATTGTCGGAGCCAGCTTCACAAAATCGCCGTTCTGAATATGCGCGCCGTCAAATGTTACATCAATCATCGGCGCTATCGTGTCGACAACAACGGTAAACGGCACCGAAACCGCATCGTTTGTTTTGTAGATCTCAGGAATTGTGCCGGCAGGATCAATTTGAACAATAAAAGAATGCGCGCCTCGTTTTCCCCTGCTGTCATACTGATACTGCACTGCCGCCGAATCGCCTCCTTTCATAACCGGAATAACAAACGTTTGCAAAATCCGGTTGCCCCCACTGTCATCGGTAGAAAGAATAATGGGCACGCTATCCGCTTCCGCGGCGCCCACGTTGAATATCTTTGCGCTCACCGCAATCGGCTCTCCGTCGCTCACGAGAGATTTTGAAAGGACGATATTCCGCGCATTCACCGCCAGCTCCGGCGGCGCAGATGATGTGATCATCCACTGAGAAATTGACGGCGACTGCAATCCGCTGTTCGCGGACAAGCTGAAAACAAGCCTAAGGTTTGGATAATTTTTTGCTGGAACGCCGGAAATGTTCACAATAGAATCAGGCACTAAACGAAAAAGTGTGTCAACACTGCCGCTCTGATGAATTCCCACGACAGTTGTGAGAAGCGATGCGCCGAAAGGAATTGTCCGATTGATTGCCAGCGATTTCCATTGCGAGACAGGACCGATACCGGATGTTGCAATGCTGCCGTCGATTTCATTTTTGATGAACGTTGTATCAACGATTGCTTTCCCGCTTCCGCTTGGAACGTACGCTTCCGGAACCGTTCCCGGCGCGGCACCCTTCCTCCCGATGATCGCCCAGGAATCTCTGTACTTCACTTTGCTGACAAGCGCACTGCCGATTGTTGTGTACGCATTTCTCGCCGCGGCTGTAAAATTGTTCGCGCCTTCATCAACAATAATTGCCGCGACAATTAATCCGTTTGGAATTGCGCTGAGATAATTTATCAATGAATCGGCTTGTGATGCGTCTCCGTATAAATCAAAATTCCTTTGCTCAACAACATTGAATGTCAACGTATCGAACACAACCACCGTATGTCCGCGAAGAAACGTATTCGGTATGACATTCAAACCGTTCACTTCCACTGCGCCGAATTTTCCATCAACGAAACCCGACGAAATCGCCTGAATGTCAATCGGCAAACGCCGCAGTTTACCTTTACCGGAAACGGTGAATTCCGTATTCACAAAGCTGTCCCCGCTCCATCCGAGCGAATCAATTTGACCGATTGTGCCTGAGGAGAAATTGCTGACATAAAATGTGCCCGTCGTCCAATTGCCGGAACCCGATTCTAATTTCGCTCTCCACCAATATCGCGTTGATGTTTTGAGCGAAGCTGTGGTGAACGTTGTTGTTACAGAACCCGCAATGGCTGAGTACGATTGCGGGTGAGCGAACGTTTCAGTTGTATCAAGCTGCAATGCGACGTTCAATAGTGAATCGGAAGAGAGTGTGGAAGGATTGAGCAAAATAATTTTCGTCGGCAGTGAAACATCGTTCGGCAGCGGTTCAAGAATCTTAAAATCATTTGAATTCACAATAAACGACAACGCGGCAGAATTGTCGGTTTTCGAAATTTCATTCAGGCGATTATTCGGATCGATATTCACTGAAATCTGATGTTCCCCGGCGCGGTTCCTGACGTCAGCGTAAACGAAAAGCGTATCATACAACAGCGGCATCGGAAGGCGCAGTGCATAACTCTTCACGACATTGCCGTTGTACTTCTGTTGAATGAGAACATCAATACTGTCGGAAGTAACCGAGCCGTAATTTGCAACCACAACGCGGATTGCAGTGCTGTCAAGATCGTCGGTCGGCTCACGGTCAAGATTTGCAATCAAGTCCGGCGTAATTGCGGGATTCGGCCTGAACGGCACCGCAAGATCAATTGTCGGATCGCCAATGAGAGAATTTGTTTCAAGCATAATTTTGTTGACCGGCGTAAGCCCGTATTTCGAAATCAGACTGAGCTTTGCATCGAGATGCGCTTCGCCGACAGTGCGGATTGAATCCCGAAGTATCTTCGCGTAAAATTCGGTCGGCAATGTTGTTGCAATGCTGCTGAATCCCAGCGAAGAATTGCCGATGTAATCAATAGCGCTTGCCGATGGACCGAGCAGAAACAATTCGCTGAACGATTTGATATCCGGCTCGGCAAATTTTCCGGTGGAACAGCCGAAGTCGGTAACAAGCGAAAATCTTCCGCGTGCGTTTTGCAATTGTGCGGGATCGCCGATGCCGTTATCCCACGTTTGCGTTCCGCTGTGTCCGATGTATGAAATGAAGACGCCGCCTTCGGCAATCGCATCGTGAATTTGGTCAACCGTGTACGGCCCATAATCCGATTGCGGCGATGCAGTTTTGTAAAAATGAATTGCTTGTCCGCCAATCGGCGGCGGCGTGACGTACGAATTCAGAATATTATCGTTGACCGCTTTGTAACTTTCTACTTGCCCCGGCACTGTCGGATCGCCGCCGGTGAAAAATAAATACCGCTTGTTCCAATCGTTATCCGGTGCGGCGTCGTACGACTGAATACGCTGCAAATACTGCGTTACTTCTCCGACGTTGTTCACCGGCAGTCTGCCAACCATCATTTGCGGCACATACGTTGTCGTATCCCACGACACCAATTCTACATCGCTTACCGGCTGGCCGAACGACGGCACATAATTGATGGCGCTTCGCTGTTTCATCACAAACTTGTAATCGTAACTTGCATCGCCAATTAAAAAGAGAAACGACGGCTGCGGCGGATTCCATGACGCCGTTGTGCGTAAGAATGCCTGCATCGCTTCTGCGGTCGGGTACCCAAATCCGAATTCATCAAAAATATCCCGCACATCCACAAGGCGCGTCGTGAGTTTTCTCGACGAAGCAATGTACTGCCGGTACTGTTCTGCTTCTGCCTTGAATTTCGAATGCGTGATGATCAGATAATCTGCCTGTTGTGTCTGCTGACGAAGTCCGGAGAACTGTTTCACATATTTAATCACCGGAACATGCACGCGGTTTTCAGGAAGAAGAATGTAGTGTTCTGCCGGACCAACCGTATCAACAAACGTCAACGTAAATGGAGCCGCGCCGGAAAATGTTGTGTCGGTGATCTTTTCTGAATTGGGCGAAACTTTGTAGAGCACGACATCCCTTGTGCTCAAACCCGAAATTTTCACCGCCCGGATTTTTCGATCAATCAATTCACGGAAATCGAAAATGAGAGAATCGCTGACTGCTTTCAGCACACGCGGGTATTCAACTTCAAACCAATCATAGACAACTGAATTCACCAATGTTGATGCCGTCGGTTTTGAAAACAATGAGATGGTATTGTTCCCGTTCACGAGATTCGACACAGCCGCACTTCCGGTCAGCACTGCCTGTTGATAGCGATTCAGCAGGACAGAATTCAAATCGTTTCCGCTGTTGAGGCGAATTGCGATGTTATGTGCAGGAGAAACATTATCGGCTCCCCAGCTTGCAATCTTTGCGTACACGCGAACACTGTCGCCGAGAGAATCAATATTGGAAGCGGTGAACGCCGCGTTCACAGTCGAATTGGCGTTGAGAAATCCCCAGCCAAAAAATTCTTCAGAAGTCCAGCGAGGATCCTGCTGTTCAACGATATCGCCGCCGGCAAACTGATAAAAATTATCCGTTTCCAAATGAAGGAACGCCGTGTACGAAGTCAGCGTGTCAACAGGAAGTAATCCTGCGGCTGTTTGCGGAATTCTCAAACCGTTCGTTGTTCCGAACGTCAGCCACCATATTGTGGAATCGGTGTAGCGATTCAAATATTCATTGTACTCTTGGGTACCGGTTGTGATGATGCGCTGCTTGCCGGTATAATTTCTCAGCGCAGGAAATTCAACATAATCACCGGCATTAAAAACATGATCGCTTTCCCCGAAAACAAAAACCGGAATTTCTTTCCCGTTACTGAATACCTGAATCGTTCGCGGGTCGGCAGTTTTGATGGAAGGCAAAAGCGACGCCAGTGTATCGTACGTCAGCCGGTAGTCAGCATCTGCCGGAATGTTAAGCTTCAGATAAAGCGAGCTTGTATTGAACCAGGCGCCGGTCGTATCGGCAACCGCAGGATGAGAATACGGCGCGGCGTTGTCGTAATTGAGAATAATGTCGCGAAAGGTCGAAGAAAAATAGGGATCATTCTTTGCGCCTGCTCCAAAGGAGTCCTTTGCGACCTGTCCGGCGGACAGACGCGGAACTGGTGAAACAGTATTGAGCGCCGTCTTTCGCATGCCAATCTTTACACGCTGAGCGAAAAGAAGATTTTTTCCTGCAGCGTCGGCAAAATACGGAGAGAGCGTCAGCCTCGCAACATAATAGCCGCGTATCCAGCCGTACCCTGCTACTTCTACTGAAGGGGATTTTTCTGCCGAAGGAAGAATTAAGGCAACGTTCGTGCTGACGGGATTTTCAGCCTGAGAAACAGGCGACGATTCAAACGAAATAATTGACGCATCAACCTTTTCTCCGGGCGCAAGTGCAAAGTAAAATACTTTTGTCGGAAGTGCTGCGTTCTGACTTCCTTCCTCAGGAGAACTTTCAATTTGTGTTGAAATAAGTTCCAGCGAAACGGCGATTGTGCCGTCGCGATTTGTTGCAATACTGCTCGTTCCCCATGCGTGATTTTCTTTCCCGACTGCCGGTGAAGCAGGTTCAACGCCTGCGAGAAGCGCGGTGGAAAATCCCAAAGGGACAAGAAAGAAAAACAATGCGGTATATAAACAAAAGCGGGGCAGATTTTTCATTTCAGTCCATGCCAGCCATCGTTCCGGCTGAAAAGCTTCAGTTTGATCACGAAAATAATAAACGACGGAATGCCGATGAGATATCGTTTCCACAAACGGCGCGGTTCATGAAGAAGACGAAACAGCCACTCGAGACCGATGCGTTGAAGCCACAGCGGCGCACGTTTTTGATAACCGGAAATGAAATCAAACGTTGCTCCAACGCCAAATAAACAATGAACGTCCATTTCGGCGCGATACTTTGCAATCCATTTTTCCTGTTTCGGTGTGCCAAGCGCAACGAAAAGAATATCCGGCTTCAATGCGCTTATCTTTTCAATAGGTTGAACATCGTCAATCATATCTCCTTCTTCCGAAACAATCGCCGAATCGCCGCCGACAATTTGAAGTTCAGGATAACGGCTTTCTAAAATCTTTTGCGCCCGTTTATTGACCTGCGGCAGTGCGCCAAAGAGAAAAACCGAGAAATGTTCCTTCGCCGCACGAGAACATAATGCTTCCATCAAATCTGCGCCCGCTACACGATGTTGGAACCGTTCTTTCAACAGCAGTGAAGAAAGGATTATTCCTATGCCGTCAACAAAGACCAAATCAGCGTGATGATAAATGGCATGATACAGCCGATCATGTTCAAAACGGAGAAACTGATCAGGATTCAGCGTCACTAAATGTATTGTACGGCGCTGCCGAATTTGTACGACACACCATTCAACAATTTCTTCCAAAGAAGCATCAGTAACCTCAATGCCGAAATAGTTTATCTTCCTCACTCCTTAACTGCAAGAACTCCTTTCAGATTTTCCAATACCTGTGTACGACGAAACGTATCAAAAGCGTCACCGACACCTTTTAACATTTGCCGAACGTCGTGCAACGAGAGCCGGTTTTTCAGCGTCTGTTTCACTATTCTTAGAATACAAAACGGAATGACAAATGCAAGAAGAGCACGGGAACGATATCGGAGAAAGTAGAGAATCAAATTATGATGGAACTGATAATAATATCCGGCAATATCATTCTGACGCACCTCATCATTACCACTTAACTGCGGAATATGCATTACGGAAATCGCGTTGCTGAAAACAATGCCGTATCCCAATGCGCGAAACTGAAAGCTTAAGTGAGGTTCCTCAAGAACCGATGTTCCGGCAAGCGACACGTCAAAGCCAGTTGTTTTAAAGAGAACGTCGCGTGCGAAAGAAACATTTGCACTTGTAAATGATTCTGTTTCGCACTCGCAGTCGGAATGAAAACCGGCTTTGACTCTGCCATAAAATGTGATTCTCAGAATATTCTTTGAGCGAAGATAAGGAAGATCACTTTGGAGGACGCGAAAAGAAACAGCGGCAATACGCGGGTCAGTGTGGTATTGTGCGTGCATGCGGACAAAATTCAGCGGCGGCACAATGTCATCATCACAGAAAAGGATAATCTCGCCGCGGCATAGTTTAAGGCTTTCATTTTTTGCCACTGCTCTCCCCTTTGTTTGGCTTCGATGATGGAAAAAACGGCCAGCATGCTCCTGAAAATATTTTTTTTTAGCGCAACTCAGAATCTCGCTTTGATCAAACACGATGACTTCAAAATTCGAATAATCCTGACGTAATAAAATATCCAGTAGATTCAAAAGACATTCATCGCGATTGTATGTTGGAATCACCACGGAAACCAACGGCTGTCGTACGTCTTGAACCATATCAATAAACAGAGCCGGATAAAAGTTTCGCAATCTCGCGCAACATCTTCACAGCAGTGCTGCCCTGCGAAGCCGCTGTGATTCGGGATGCGCACAACTTCAGCACACTAACAATCCATAAAGCTCCGCGCAGGAGTTGGTGTCGGATCGGAAAATGTTTTCGGTAAAAATAAAGAAGGCCGCGATAAAATTCGATCATTTTGAAATAAGCACCTTCATGCTCAAAACACACGCTGCCAATATGGGTTATCTTAGCGGTGGGCATGTGGATGAGTTTCCATCCCTGCTTCGCCAGACGAAGAGAGAAATCAGCATCTTCTGAAAACAAGAAAATTTGTTCATCAAATCCCGATACAGAATTAAACGCCTTTCGACGAAGCATCATGAAACTGCCTTCAACAAATCTGGTCTCACTCGGCGCATTCCTTTTCCGAAGCAACTGATTGGAAATTCTCACAATGCCGTTAAGCATATTATTGAACATCAGCATTCCCACCGCCGATATAATCCCTGTCCAAGAAAAACGAGTAATATTTTTCCCGAATTGATTCATCAAAGTACATCCAACAACGCCGGCGCCCTCGTTTTGATCTAATAGATGCAAACAAATGCGAAGCGCCTCACTCGTAACGATAATATCAGGATTCGAAATAACGATGTATTCACACAGAAGCTCCGTAACTCCGAGGTTAATTGCTTTCGCATAACCGAAATTTTCCTCGTTTCGCCTGTAACGAACATCCGGAAAAAGCCGGGGAATATCAACTTCTGTTGTATCAATTGATTTATTGTCAATCACTACAATGTTCGATGCAGAAATACCAGCGTCAAGGTAAGAATATAATGCCTCAGCCAAAAAGCCAAAGCTGTTATGCGTAACAATGACAACACCGAGAGAATTTATTTCCTTCACTCTTTACTTGATCACTCCTTCGAATTCACTTTTGCTTGTGATGTTACTCCATGTCCTTATGATACCACTTCTCACCATCTGTGTAAAGAAGAGTTGAGCCTTTGGGAACTCCGACAAGATCGAAATCAATTTCTTGAGAACCGATGCCCGATGAGTGAGGAATCATCTTTTTGATCTGCGTAAATTTTTTCCAGTACGGATACCGGATGGTATCAAGCCGTGTATCATACCGAAGGCTCTGAACGATCCAGCGATTTTTCTCTTTCTGCACGTTGACTTTCTTTCCGGCATCATCGAACTTTGAAATGAATTCCATGCCAGAAAAATTTATATTCCTCATCATTCCAAATGAGCCATACATCTCATAATATAATTCATACGGAAGCGTAATTTGGTCACGATCTGGGGAGACAAGAAGAAAATAGTTTTTTGATGGAAAAGATTTGCACAGGGCGAGCACAGGCTCAATTTCTTTCCGGCGGTTGAAAAAATCCTCTTTAAGAACTTGCACGTAGTACTGAGAAGCAATTGCATGGCTAAGAATAAAAAGAGAAACGACGGCTGCCGCCATTGTTTTCTTTCTGGTTTTAGTCCCGAGCCATAGCGCCATTAAGAGAATAAGAACAGCAATTTGAAGTGAGTTTATTCTTCCCCCACTCCAATTAAATATTCTCGGCACGAATGCTACGAGCACAATCAATAAACTAATGGCATAAGGCATCACAGACCGCCAGCTTCTTAATGATACCGCAAAAATTACGCCCACAACAATAGCCAGTATTACAAGAGATAAAATGAAATGATGATAAAAAAAATAATAAATCGGTCCGGCTGCTAAAGGAAAGATACAATACAACAACGTGCCAATAAACGCTAATGGTTTCCTGAGGAGAATCTGGAATGTGGTTGTATAAAACGCATACGTCTGGTGAATGGCGGTATAGAAGATTGCAATAATCAGAAACGGTGCCGCAAGCAGGAGAGCTTTTTTTACATCAATGCGTATACCTGCTCTCCACTCATGCAGCAGCAAAAGAATGATAAACAGAACCGGAAAATGCAGCGGCTGTTCTTTTGATAATACAGCAGCAAGAAATGCGATGAGCATTCCAACATAATAGAGTGTTCTTCGCGTTTGTAAAAAACGAAACGTCAAAAGCAGAAGGAGAACATAAAAAAACAGCATCAATACTTCCGTCCGGTCTGCAATCCAAACAACTCCCCAAAACAAATCAGAATGAACCGCCAAAAGGAGAGAAAAAAGAAATTGAATTGTTCGATTCGGCTTCCCGGTATATTCTAACAGCACAATCCGGACTAAAAAATAAAATACACAAATAGTAGCGGCGTGAAGTACGAGGCTTTCGAACTTGTAGTAGATTGCGTTCATTCCCCACAAATGGTAATCCAACGAAAGCGAAAAAGCAGATAACGGACGAAGACCGACAAAATAGAAGACCTTTTTTATTTCGCTGAGGGAAATAACAAAACTATTTTTAAGTTGAGCAAGAACATAGAAGTCATCTGCGTAGAAATACGGAAATGAAATTATCGCCGGCAGATAAAAGCCAATGGTGAGTATTGCTAATGACGCAACCAATACTGCGTCTTTCTTTTCTTCCTTAACGCCAATGAATGAAGTAATCTTATCAAATGCGTTCATACACACCAAGATACAATTGAATTATTTCTTCCCAGTTATGCTGCGCTTTAAATTTTGCAATACCATCACACATCGCGGAATTTTTCTTCTTCTCAGCCAAGGACTGATCAGCCTTTGGCTGAACTCTCTTCATCAGCTCAAGAACTGCCTCATTGAACGATGCCGCGCTGTTCAAATCGAACGTTACACCAATCGAAGATCCCTTTGGGATATTTCCCGAACGCACTACTCTTCCGCTGTAACCATGATTGGCGGCAATAACAGGAATGCCATATTCCATCGCGCGCAGCAGCACGCCAGATTCTCCAACAAATTCGGGTTGATGTGAGATGATCACTGCATCCGATGCGCGAAAATATAGCTCCATTTCTTTTTCAGGAATATAGTGAAGATGAAGCACAACTTTCGTTTCGACTTCGTGCGATTTCACCAGCGAGCTAATTCCATCGTGCGTCCAATCTTCACCGACAAGATAAAGATACACATTCTCAGGAAGTGTCTTAGCGTGCTCGAGAATTTCGCAAATCCCCTTCTCCTCTCTCAGCGCTCCAAAAAGAAGCAGTAGAAATGCATCCGACGGCAAACCGAGTCCCAAAGGGATTTTCAGCCGGCAGCGCGATTCTTCCTTCGTCAGCAATGAATGATGTTCGTGAATTCCAGTCGGAATCACTTTCAGCTTTGTATTCTCAATTCCAATTTCCGCTGCTTGATCGCGCAGCTCGTCCGTATGCACAACATAGCAATCGGCAAACTTCTTCAAAAAGCGGTATGAAAATTCACCTTGCAACGCCCCCAATACCCGTAAGCCAAGCACAGGGAAATGAGCGCGCTTCACTGCTTTCAGCGTCATCACAATTTTTGACTTAACTTTTTTCTTCCGCAAAAAATACCAGAGAGGAAAAACCGATTTGTATCCCCACACATGAACAATATCCGGACGCAGAAGCGAGAAAAGTCCGGCTGCTCTTTTGTAAAATTCCCACTGAAAACCATATGGCTTGTGATTCATTTCATGACGATCAGGGCGAATTTTTCTCTCATTAAGAAGCGCGTGGACTTTGCAGTTAGCCATAGGTCGCGAAGGACTCCTTTGGAGCTGATCCGCCTTTGGCGGAGAAGAAACTTCTCCCAGATTTTCCTTGAATCCAAACGGTGTAATAATATCAATGTGTTCGACATGAGGAACAAGAAAGCGGCAAAAGTCATACAACTCCGCCGAATAATGTCCTGCTAAATGTGCGTTGGGTTCAACGATCGCAATTTTCATACACGTCCGCCGTCATTGCAGCAGCATTCGAAAGACTCCATTCGTTGCACCATTTTCGGATTGCTTCCGCATATTGTTCTTTTTCTCTTCGCAGCGATTCTTGAAGCGTATTGTGCAGTCCGCTCTTTTCACCATCATCATACATAATCCCGACATTGTACCGCTGAAATATTTCCGGAAACCATCCGCGATTCGGTGCGATAATCGGAACATCAAATGCGGCAAACAGCATCGCAGTTCCCGAATGCAATATTTCCCTGTAAGGAAGAACTCCGAAATCTGCCGCGCGCATATACAACTGAACATCATCATCGGCAATATGTTTGTCAATAACAAGTATCCGCTTATCGTGCGCGGCGGCATCCTCTGCTTCATGCTTCATGTGTGCATCGCGGAATTCTCCGGCAAGAACAAGCCGCGCCGGAATTTCGGGATTCCAATTGCGAAATTCGAAAAGCAAATCGCTCACGCCTTTGTAGGGAAGAACTTTCCCAAAAAATAAATAAACTTTTTCATTCTTATGAACGCCAAGCTGCTGCCGTGCATGCGACGCCGTGATCGCATCCGAATACATTCCTTTGTAGCTTGGATGCGGTGTGAAAATCACATTTTCATCTCTTCCAAAGCGTTCCCAAAGAATTTTGCTTCCTTTCATAGACAATGTAATGATTGAATCCGACATTGCCGCCATCGCAGAAAGAAAAAACGATTCAACGTTTCGATGTGAAAAATCATGTGCGCGATCATCGTGAAATGTCCAGATGACTTTCATTCCTGTGAGACGGCATATTGCGAGTCCGGCAAGAAATCTAACAGCTTTGAGAAATGCAATCAACGCTGAACGATGATCGTACACACGGATGATAAAATGAAAATGAAGAATGATGGCTGGCGGCGGTTCTCTCTGAACCTTTTGCACGGTTCTCTGCGCAGTAATTTTGGGAAGCCCAAAAAAAAATCTGCGGAAATTGAGCTCACGAAGTTCGAAGTGCGCATTCTGTTCTGCAATAAGCTTATGTAATTGGGAAAGATGAGGATTCGAGCCGCTCCAAAGCGGGTCGAGGTAAATAACTTTCGTAGGAGCTTTATTTTTACGCCTGAGTAATCGGGTTGCCGCGCTTAACGCACGGTGCAGTAACGTAAACGGCTGAGCAAAAAAGCCGCAGACCGCAAAGTAGCCAAGCAAGCCGGGGATAATTGCGATGCCGCACCACAACCAAAAATCGCGGGAAGAAGCAACGGCTAATATCCACATACGTGCACTCAACCAGATGACGCACGCGAGTACAACGCCGGGCAGCCATTGTAAAAACAGCGGCTTGAACGAAACAGAAAAACTTCTCTTCAACAAAAACAAAAGGAAGAACATCAGACCGGAATTGAAAATAAAAAAACTCGCTGCGACACCGAAAATTCCCCACTGCACACCGATGAGAAAACTTATGACTAACACCGGAGTGGAGACGACGGCATACAACATAAAACGGCGCGAATCTCCGACCGCCAGCATTGCCGAACCGGCAAGTGAAAGCAGCGACTGCCGCATCGCTTCCAATGCAAACACTTGCATCACAGGCACCGCGGTCGTCCAGCGGGAACCGAACACTGCCGGAACAAACACCGGGGCAACAGCGATGAACCATGCAAGTATCGGAAGCGACACAGTGACAATGAGCTGTGTATCGCGGCACAGTATTCTGAAAACTTCTTTCCGCGAACTCTGAGAGCGCGCATAGACCGAAAGAACCATGCGGTTCATCGCACCGGAAACAATCTCTTGTTGAAACGTGATGATGCGGTACGAAAAATTATACAACCCTAACGAATATGCGCCCAGCACTCTTCCGACGATAGCATCGTCAAAATATTTTCCGACAAAATTGAGAAGATTGAATCCGGTCACATTGCCGCCAAACCGAAAGAACTGCGCCGCCGACCTCCACCGAACATTGAACGACGGTTTCCAGCGTGTAACGCTCCATAGCCACACAACGCGAACAAAAGCAGTGACAAGCAACTGAACTACAAAAACCCACACAGTTGCTTCACGCAAAAGCAACGCTAACGCCGCGGCAATACCGGCTGCTGTTGCAGCAACATCAATAACGGCAAGTATGGAAAACCGAAATTCACGTGAAAGCTGTGCGCGCGGGATTGCCTGAAGCGCAATAAGAGGAACAACAATAACCGTTATCTGTATAACACGTGCAAGCGAAGCAAGTGAGAACAAAATTTCAATTGAGTGGGCAAGGGAAAATAAGACGACAGAAAACAGCAGCGAGAACACAAGAAGGACCCAGAAGATGGAATTCAAATCATCATCGTCAAGAGATTCTTTTTGCACAAGCGCACTAACGAGTCCGAACTCGGCCAGAATTCCGCACGCTGTGGTAAAAATTGTCGCAACGGCAAAGAGACCAAAATCAGCAGGCGTAAGTGTTCGCGCAAGAACAAGCAGAAAGAAAAACTGGAGGATACCCTGTGTGATTCTCAACCCGACTTGACGGGGATATTCGCGAATGTGTGGGTCAGTCATTTGGCGAAGACATCACTTTGTGACTTTTCAAACAAAAAACATCGCTCCGGTTACATAGTGCTTTGGCTTGGAAAATAATGAAAAGGAAAATGAAACGAAACTACGAGAAGGGACATAGCGCGATAGGGATTTACAGCAATAAATGTACAACGCTATTTTTTTGTTACATTGATCAACTGGGAGATTGCAATCGTCACCGTCGCTGCAACAGAAATTGCACCGAAGGCATCTTTCACCTCAGACCAAAATGTTGGCTTGATAATAATAGTATCGCCCGGTTTTAATATAATCGGATCGGCCGTTTTGATATTTTCCAAATCGACGACAATTTCTTTTAATACATCTTTATCATTTTCTTTCTCGATACGAACTATTTTTACCTCTTCCATATTTGCCGTCGGCTGCGGCCCGCCGGCAAACGAAAGAAGCTGAACTATATTTGTATTGCTTGCAACTTCATACCGTCCTGGCCGTAAAGCCTGCCCCCATAAATTAACCGACATTGTAATCTCGCCCGGCTTGGCAGTGTAATAGTATGCGGCCGGTTGCGTTACCGGCGTAATTGAACCGATTGAAGAGTTAAGCCCCATTTGTGCCTTCGCTGCAAACGTCATCAACACTATGAGAATAATTACGACTGATATTCGTTTCATAAAAGTATTTTTAAGATTCTTATGAGAGATGCTTCTTAGAATGTTTTTTCTTCGCATCACCGTTCTGTGAACCGTCGTTGCCGTAGCCATAATAGCCGTAGTAGCCATAGTAGCCATAGTAACCATAATAACCGGCAGCACGCGCATCAAAATTGTTCAACACGACACCAAGAACTTTGGCGCCCACATGCTCAAGCATTTCTCTCCCTTTTTCAAACCCTTCTACTCGTGTAATACCCGCTGACACAACAAACACGACACCATCAACCTGCGTGGATAAAATAATAGAATCGGATGCCGCAACTTCAGGCGGTGAATCAAAAAGGATTCTGTCGAACCGTTCCTGCAATTGCGCAACAAATTTTTTCATCTTTGCTGAGCCCAGCAATTCCGACGGATTAGGAGCAGCGGTACCGGCCGATATGACAAAAAGATTTTCCTGTGGCGTTTGCCTGAGAACTTCGTCAAGCGTTGCTTTTTCAAAAAGATAATCAACTACGCCCGGTTCTCTTTCAAGATCGAAATTACTGTGCAGCACCGGACGGCGTAAATCTGTGTCAATAAGCACCGTCTTGTGACCTGCCTGCGCAAACGTGACTGCAAGATTCGACACCGTTGTCGTTTTTCCTTCTGATGGACCCGAGCTTGTTACCAGAATCGTTTTAACATTCCGGTCCAAAACAGAAAATTGAATGCTTGTCCGCAAGCGGCGGTACGATTCAGACGTTGTTGAAAGAGGATTCAGGAGAGTGACTAAACGAACATTAATTCGTTTTTCTTCATAGAGAATTCTCTCTGCGCCTGACGTCCCCAACACTTGCTCTGTCATCGATGGAATTGTCGATAAAACGGTGAATCCCTTCTTCTTCAAATCCTCCGGAGTTCTAATGCGGGCGTCAACATATTCCCGTGCAAAAACAATGCCCACACCCAGTCCCAATCCGATAATGATACCCAAAATAATATTCAGCGTTACCTTCGGACTGATCGGCCTATAGTTCGGTTCTGCCGGATCAATAATATCAACATAGCCAAATTCGGAGCGCTCGGAAATCGCTGCTTCCTGATATTTTTCTGTGATCAAAAGATAAAGCTTTTCGTTGCTCATCCTATCGCGTTCCAGCCGCGCATACGCAATGCTCTTTTTCGGAATTTGTTGAAATTCCTTGTCGTATTCGGCTATAACGTTGTCCAACACTTTTTGTTTTGCAAGAAGAGCTTCTTGGTCAATTCGGCCTTGAATCAACATTTGCCGCAGGCTTCCAATGTAATTGGCACTACTGCCTTGAAGTCCACCTTGAGTGTTGAGAGGGATTGGTAAACTCGATCTTACAAGATCCTCCGATTTGGATTTCAGCTTACTTCTCAGCGCGTTTATTTGATCATCCAATTCAGCAATTGTCGTTCTTCCTTCTTCTGTTTGGGACGCATTGGGATTGAGCGCAACGACCTTATCTTTCTTTACTTCCAATTCAGCGATCGATTGCTGAAGCAGCGCGATGTAGGGATCGACTCCTTCTGTAATGGATTGAGCAACTGACGGCTCTAATTTTGCCAATTCTATTTTGTATTCTTCAAGAGACTTCTTTGCAGCTTGATATTGGACTTCGTTTTCATCCCGCTCTGCCTGCAATTGCGAAAGAACATCGATGATTTTTTTCGATTCATCGTCCAACGAAACTATGCCTTTCTCTTCCATATATTGCTGCACGGCATTTTCCGATTTATCGAGCGCGCCTTTTGTGGTGCTTAACTGGTCTCCCAAAAATTCTCGCACGCTTTTCGATTGCGTTCGTGCAGAACTAAGATTGCGCTGATAATACGCATCCGAATAGGTATTTGCAATCAGCGCTGCTTCATCCGCACTGTTGCTTTTCACGGTGATCGTAACAACATCTGCTTCACGAACTGGTGTGAAATCCACAGCACCTTTTAATCGCGCAAGTATTATTTCGAGTTTTGCAAATTGTGTACCCGGTTCACGATCTTCCGGGTGATCTGCGGCCAAGAGCAACAGCGAGTCTTTTCCTCCGGAAGCAAGAACATAATTTTTCAATCGCCGTACCACATCTTCTGCAAGCGAACGTGTTTTCAAAATTTCAACTTCATTCGCAACGTTCTTCTGTGAGCCGAGATCGGAGAAATCCATGAAGGAAAGTGTTCCCGCGTTCATTTTCTGCTTGTTGATCAGAACGGATGTATCTGATTCGTACACTTTCTTAGCGGTGAGCGTGAAAATCAGCGTAGCAATGAAAACAATAAGAAACGAAATAAGAATAACCCAGCGCCCGCGCCGAATAACACTGAGGTAATCGCGGAAATCTACCTTTTCGTTCAACTCATTATCATGATTAAAATTGCCATTATCCTGCATACAAACCCTTCGGTGAATCCATCAAAAAATTACTCTCCGCCAGCTAACGCTCTACTATTGTTTCTAAATCAAACAAAATTTTGGCTTAAAAAGTGTGATTGGAACTACATTTGTTGTCAGTACTAGAGATGTAGCTTCGCCTATTCAATAAAAAAGGTTGTGATCGCAACAACACAACCTTTTAGGGTATTCAGCGTGCTTGCCGTAGAAAATATACGAACAAAACGGCTTTAAGTCAATAAAAGTTAAAAGCTTCCTACTCCTCGCCTTGCCTCGTTTTCGCATATTCTTCGATGATTTTTTCAGTTATTTCACGCGGAACTTCCTCATAATGAGAAAATTTTTGCCGGTGAATACCGCGTCCTTGTGTCATGGAACGAAGCGTGGTAGAATAACGATACAATTCCTTCAATGGAACAATGGCTTTGATGATTTGATGCGAACCATCCGTATCCATGCCGGAAATTTTTCCGCGCCTGCTCGATAAATCACCCATCACGTCTCCCATGTGCTCTTCCGGAACCATAACTTCCACTTCGTACATCGGCTCGAGAAGAATCGGCCGCGCTTCCTTGAATCCTTTTTTGAATGCCATTGACGAGGCAATCTTGAACGACATTTCGTCCGAATCAACATCGTGATAGGAGCCATCGAATAACGTTGCTTTGACATCAACGACCGGATAACCGGCAATGACGCCGTTTTGCATCGCCTCAACCACTCCTTTTTCTACAGCAGGAACAAATCTGCCGGGAACAACACCGCCGACAATCGCATCGTCAAACGCAAATCCTGCTCCGCGCGGCAACGGCTCGATTTTCAAATGCACGTGACCGTACTGTCCGCGGCCGCCGGATTGTTTCTTGTGTTTGTATTCGGAATCTGCCGCTACACTTTTAATGGTTTCCCGGAATGGAATACGCGGCTCAATAACATCGACATCAACGCCGAAATTTTCTTTTAGGCGTTTGATGATGATGGCGAGATGAAGCTCACCTTGTCCAAAAATCACGGTCTGCTTCGTTTCAACATCATACTTCACAATAAAAGTCGGGTCTTCTTCGTGCAACGAATGTAGTCCGGCACTGATTTTGTCTTCTTCTCCTTTTGATTTTGGGATAATAGCGGCGCTGATAACCGGTTCGGGAAATTCGATGCGCGAGAATAATACCGGCAGCGATTTCGAGCTTAGCGTATTATTTGTGTGAGTGTCTTTCAATTTGACAACAGCGCCAAGATCGCCGGCGTAAAGTTTCGCGACTTCTTTCCGCTCTCTTCCGTTCATCAAAAAAATCTGCCCGAGCCGCTCAACCTTGTTGTTCACTTCGTTCATCAAATCCATTCCCGCACTGATCACACCCGAACATACTTTAAAAAACGATAACTCGCCGACGTGATGTTCAGAAACTGTTTTGAACACAAATAATGCCGGAGCGCCGTGAGGATCAACCTTCACATCGATTGCTTTGTGCGATGAAGGCTCGGTGCCGGTAATGGCAGTATTTTCCGGCGACGGGCAATATTTGATGACGAACTGAAGTACGTTCAGCACGCCGACATTCATGGTTGGCGCTGAAGCAAAAATGGGGAACACCTTACGCTCAGTAATTCCGCGTTTCATGCCAAGACGAATTTCCTCTTCGCCAAGCGTTCCTTCTTCAAAAAATTTGTTGAGAAGAGCTTCGTCCGACTCCGCTATTTTTTCGATCAGCTCTTCATGCAACTGTGCGGCTTGTTCTTTCAACTCGGCTGGAATTTCATTTTCAGTGAAGCTGCCGTTACCGCCGGGTTTAAACGTCAGCAATTTCATTCCAAGCACATCAACAACAGACTGCACATTTGCTCCGACGCCTACAGGAAATGTGACAATGACGGCATCGTTGCTGAACCGTTCTTTAATTTCTTTCACTGCTTTCGAAAAATCGGCGTTATCATGATCAATCTTGCTGACAACAAAAATTGTGGAACGATTGTATTCTTCGATATATCGCCAGACAATTTCTGTCCCGACTTCAACGCCTTCAAATGCTTTAACAAACACTGCGGCGACATCGGAAACTTTGAGGGCGGCTTTCACCTCTCCGGTAAAATCGGTATAGCCGGGCGTATCGAGAATGTTGATCTTTGTAGAATTGATGTCGCAGACAAGCAGTGAGGTGTTGATGGAGAAGCGTCGTTCTATTTCATCAGGATGATAATCGGAAACTGTCGCCCCGTCTTCAATTCTCCCCTGACGGTTAGTGATTCCGGCTGCAAAGAGCGCCGCCTCGGAGAATGAAGTTTTGCCCGCTCCTCCGTGCCCGATGAAGGCGACGTTCCGAATCTGCGAAGGTACATATTCCTTCTGAAGAGTATTCTGGTTCACTGTGTACTCCTTCTACGTTCAATTGATTGATGTAGTGAAAATCCGTGGTCGCGGATAGAATGATATTTCTCATACGCGCATCAATATCCTAACGCGTTTTTGCGGAGAAAGGAACTTTCTGTGGTGCGGAACGATGCCTACAGAGTGAGCATTCGCTGCGGCGAAGAAGAAGACCGGTAACGCTTACCCGCGCAGACGTTTCAGAACGGACGCCACAACGCTGATGACCGAACCGATTGTGCCGGCAACATCGAGCACGGGTGTTTCTATTTTATCGAGAATGCGCCGTTCGAAATCAACAACGTTGTTCGTGATATTCTGCAGCGACTGAACGGACCGTTTGACAATTGTGACTTCTTCATCAATATTTTCTGTAATGGAACGAAGCTTTGAAGTGATAGCGTCGAGATTCTCCAGCACCGGAATCGCGCGCACGCTCACTCCTTTTACTTCCGTTTCGACATGACCTAAAATACTTTTCACCTTTACCAAAACAACAACGGCATACACCGCAAGTCCGGCAAGGCAAAACAGTACTACGATCTGGGCGATTTTTAAGAGAAGTTCCACGTCAGTCTCCGTTTGGTAAAATTGAAAATGGCACTACAAGCGACAGAAAAAAAAATCATGCGCGGGATTTTTCGTTGCGCGCTGATTTTGTTTTAGCATCTTCGCTCACGCGGTCCTTTGCATCAGAAAGGATTTTTTCAGCATCGCCCAGAAGCGATTCCGCACGCTTCTTTGCTTCAGTAATAAGATGCTCTGAGCGTCTCTTACCGTCGTTGATGATATCAACGGCTTTTGTTCTTGCCATTTTGATATAGTCCTCAGCATCGTCGGCAATTTCGCCGGCTTTGTTTTTGATATCGGCGCGAAGTTCCCGTCCCGGTTTCGGGGCATAGAGCAATGCAACGACCGCTCCGATAACACTTCCCGCAAGCAACCCAAGGAACAAACCTTTCCCCATTCCATTATCATCTTGAGCCATGAGACCTCCAAAGATTTGAACTATTCCGATTCGTTTACTACATGGAAAAGGTAGTACTTTTTTTGTCAAAAATCAATCTCCAGAAAAAACTAAGGGGAAAGCCGTTCGACAAGCCACATTCCGTTCTTCAAGGTGTACCGTAACCGGTCGTGCAGTCTGTTCGGCCGCCCTTGCCAGAATTCTATTGAGGTCGGCGCGACCAAATATCCGCCCCAATATGGCGGGAGTGGAATTTCTTTTCCCCTAAACTTTTTTTCATATTCTTTCATCTTCCCTTCCAAAAAATCCCTGCTGTCTATCACTGCGCTTTGATGAGACGCCCATGCACTGAACTGGCTACCTCCGGGACGTGAATGAAAATATTTTTCCGATTCTTCACGTGAAATTTTCGAGACATTTCCGTTGATGCGCACCTGCCGCTCAATCTCTTTCCAATGAAAGACCAACGCCGCTTTCGGATTTTCTGCAAGTTCTTTCCCTTTTGCGCCGTCATAATTTGTGTAGAAAACAAAACCGCGTTCATCGAAGCCCTTCAAAAGGACTACGCGTGCTGACGGAATTCCGTTCTGCGATGCTGTAGCAAGCGTCATCGCATTGGCATCGACGATATTGGCTTTCAACGCCTCCCGAAACCATTTTTGAAACTGACGAATCGGGTCGGCATCGAGATCGCTTTCGCGTAATCCTTTGCGCGTAAATTTTTCCCGAAGATGCACGACATCAACCTTCCTTTTCACACTGAAAAATCCTTTTGTTTATTTCTTAAAAAATTCCTTCAACGGATCAAAAACAAACTCCTTCCATCCGCCTTTATGGCTTTGGGCTTCCTTGGCATTAGGAAGATGAACGTGCCGCAGCGAGACTTTTGTTCCTTTCGATGTCGGGGAAAAAGAAAATTTCACGACAGATTCTTCGATATGGTCGTCCCACTCTTCGGTCAGCCACGTGTATTCCAGCACTTTACCGCCGGAATATTGCAATACTTTTCCCTTCACCCAGCCATCGAACAATTCCATCTTCCCGCTCTTCTTCAATTCTACTCTTCCTGACTGACCGCTCCACGTTCGAATTTGTTTCGGATCTGTCAGAGCGTGAAATACTTGGTCCGGTGTTGCATCAAATGAAACCGACATCGAAATTGAATACGTTTTCATTACGTCTCCGAAAGTAAAATTATACCGATGCTTTTTGTTTCAATCGTTCACGGTACGCCTGATAGTCGGGAATGCTGCGCGAGTATTGTTTCGTCATCAATGGCGAAGTGATCATAAAGTCTGCCGACGTTCTGTTGCACGCAACGGGAATATTCCACACAGCGGCAATGCGCAACAACGCTTTGATGTCAGGATCATGCGACTGCGGCTCGAGCGGGTCCCAAAAGAAGATCAAAAAATCAATTTCACCCTCGGCAACTTTTGCGCCGACCTGCTGATCGCCGCCGAGCGGACCGCTTTCAAGCTTCGTGATTTTCAAATCAAGTTCTTCCTCCAGCAGCGTGCCGGTTGTTCCGGTAGCAAAAAGGCGATGGCGGGAAAGCTGCGATTTATTTTCGCGCGTCCATTCGAGAAGCTCGTGCTTTTTGTTGTCGTGAGCGATGAGTGCGATTTTTTTCTTTTCACCGATTATATTTTTTGACATAATTGTTCTTTAAAAATTGTTAATTCTTTTTTAGTGTATTCCCGGCTCCGTCATTCCCCGCAACGTGAAAACTTTGTC
>JAJYOI010000043.1 GCA_021796275.1 Bacteroidota bacterium | reverse complement strand
ATATCATCGATTATTACTCAAAGTATGTTTTGGTGACGCTCTGGTCAGCAACACATGATAGTGCCGCCTTGATCCGTGCGTGTGAACGTGCCCTGGATGAAGCACGGCAGATGGGAATACCGTTTCCAGAAAAGATCAAACTCTTAACCGACAATGGACCAGCGATGATCTCGAAGAAATTTTCATCGTATATTACCGTGAGTCCGTTTCAGCATCTGCGCATCGGCAATCATCACCCGCAAACCAACGGCTGCATTGAGCGCTTTCATCAGACGCTGAAGTATGAAGAAGCCTGGGGAGCGATGTATGAAAATCCATTGGTCGGAAAAGAACGCGTTGAACGCTTCAGAGTTTTGTACAACACTGAACGTATTCATCAAACACTTGGATACAAAACACCGTTGGAAGTTATCGAGGAATGGAAGAGACAGCAAAATGAGAAGAACAAAATCACCTACTCAATTGTCGCTTGAGTTGTTCCAAAAGAACCAAACATCACAATAGGTGCTCGCAAGTGTAAAGCCGGGTATGACCGCATTAGTACTGCTCAAGATCCACCAGTAGGCACTATCGCCCGCAGCAATATCACCGTCTCCAATATCTTTATTCATTGCATATCGAAAAGCAAAGTGTTTTGCACGAGCAGCCATACCGAGATCATAATTTGCTGCATTTGACTCAGCATCTCTGCCTCCTGTCGTTGAAGGTGGATTGGACCAACCAGCATCCTTTATAGCGCCGCTCCAAACATCATAGCCAGCGTATAAAAAAGGGTATGACGAATTAGGTCTATAGCGCTGCGTAATGTTGGCAAAATCTGTTGATTTAAAAAGCAGCCTTGGGTTCGCTTCTTGCGAAAGCGCGACTCCAGATACTAAAAGGGCAACGCAAGTTGGAAGAAATATCAAATTTTTCATACCTGCCTCCTTAATTGTTTATCTTTACATTTATTGCTAACTCCAAAAAATATTCCGAATTACAAAGATCCATCTCATGATAAATTTCACTTACATATTGATCATTAGAACGAGTTACTCGTATAGACCCATTCGTATAATCACCATCCGCAGTCTTTGCAAAACTATTTGTCCACCCAGTGTTGAAGGATAAACTAAAATATGATGTTATGTTGACATCCACCTTGACTGTTACGCCGAATTCAAAAGGATATTGTCTATAGTCACCTCTCAAGTGAGTGGAATAGTAATAATAGAAAGGAGGGGTCAACTGAGAAAAATCTGTAAGCGCGATAACATCCATATCTTTTTCAAGATCTAATACTGACGTCCCTCCACTGATTGTCCCTTTCAATGTGACCGGATATAAAACAGGAGGTGATAGTTTGTATCCGACCACAGCCAGTGCGGAAAATTTTTCGAATCTGTATGCTGCGCTAAGGAAGCCTTGAGAATTCCCCGGTCCACTTATCCAGTACCCTGCTGAAGAAGCATTTTCTGATCCCCGAAATGAGATTCCAACTAATATGCCGGATTGAAGAGGATATGTATATGATGCTATCCAATCATTTCCCTTTTTGAATGGGTTAGACAAAGCGACACTTGCCTCTGAAACAAAAGAATTTTTGCCGAATGATTGTGAAGCATCTTGTTTAATACCGTTGAATTTTACCCACCCCCACGCAAAACCAAATTCTATTGAGCTATACGATTGTGCTTCTTGAGATTGTGCAACTCTGAGAAAGAAGAAAATAAAAAAGACTATTTTTGAGATTCTTTTCGTCATTCTTGTTCAGAACAAAATTGGAAATGTTACTGCAAGCCCAAACACACTCCCGTTATGTTCAAGCGAAAGATTTCCAAAGTATGATTTCAAAAGATAGTTATCGCTCTGTGCAGATCTATTTCCAAACACGGAGTACTCGCCGGCAATCGACCTAGAGAAACTTTTTTCAAAAGCTGCAAAGAAAGAAATGTCGAAAGTACGAAAAACTTTATATGTCAACATAAGCGACAATCGTGTTTCGAGCGTTGTACATTGATATAATCCTTGAACTTGGTTATTAAGCAGATCTGACAAAGAAGACGGATCGTTTGTAAGAATAGCGTATGGGGCGGTGTATGCCCATAAATCTTTTGTTACGCTTGTGAAGCCGGGTCCGATTTCTCCTGAGAGTTCTAAGTTTAGGTTTTTTATTAATTGGATTGGAGGAGTGAACCGCATTGAAAAACGAGGACTGATTTCTCTTATGCTATATTTGAATTCAAATCTTGCATGTGCTCCGGCTGAGGACGTCGTATCCGCCATTTGAGTGGTTGAAGTTCTCAGCAGAGAAAGCGAGATGCCTATGAACAACCCCTCGGGAATCTTTGCCTGAAGCAAAAATGTTGGCTCAAGGTTTTTTCCTAATTCCCCTGATAGAACATCTTCTTGTGGATATTGTACGCTTTCATTAAACCGGCTCTGATCATTTACGATTCCCGGAAAGTGATACCAGGTAAATCCTATTGCAGTTCCCACTTGGAATCCAATTGTAGAATCCGTTTGGGCGTTCACTGAAATTGGGAAAGATATAAACGCCAATAAAATGGAAACCGAAATTTTCAGCACAAACTGTTACCACCCATACTCAAGCCAGCAAATCATTAAATGGGAAATAATACTACCGCTCAAATGGCGATAAGTGCGTCGCGTAACAATTCAAATATAAGAAGCTTCTTATTCTTGTCAAGTCTTTTACGAATGTTTCTGAAGTTGTTAGAAAATCGAAACGCCATGATACCCATATAATTCAAAAAAAATCAAGGGAAAAGATTAAATTGCCGGCAGTGTAGGAAAAAATGAAGAAAAAAAGGGAGGTTTGCTCTGTTGCTTTGAAGTCTACAACGCTGCCTCAGTTTTTTCCATAAACTCTTTCGGAGGAAGATATCCGACAATGCGGGAAGCCGCTACTTCAGTGCCGTTCTTATTAAGGAATACAATCGTTGGAACGCCGGCAATGTTGTATTTTTTCCGCAAAGACTCAGATTGCGGTGAATCGAAATGTGTTAGATCTACTTTGAGGCGGACGAAATTTTCAGTCGCGTCAATAACTTTTTTGTCGGTAAATGTTTTGTGGTCAAGCTCGAGGCATGGAATACACCAATCGGCATAAAAATCCATCATTACCGGTTTGTTCAAGTGCCGAGCTTCGGCGAGGCGGGCTTCGCTGTACTGTTCCCACTGCAATCCCTGTTCCCGCAATGAACTGCCGATCATAATTCCTGCTGCAATAGCAATTATGCCGAAGATCCATTTTATACGCAGGAGAATTTTTTTATCTTTTCCCGATCGTTCAAGAAATCCTAAATAAATTCCTCCGAGAAATAATACCAAGGGAATTACATAGACGGAATATTTCGGTACGATTGCGAGAGAAAGATAAAACACTCCAGCTCCGCTTAACACAACGCCGAAAACCTTTTCCACCCATACCATCCATTCGCCCGAGCGCGGAATTTTTTTCAGCGCTCCTGAAAACGTTCCAAGAATAAGATACGGCAATCCAAGTCCAAGCGACAATGTGAAGAAAACCCAAAATCCAAAAACAGGATCAGCTTTTGCACTGACGAACGCGAGCAGTGCAATTACCGGCGGACCGACACACGGCGCCGCAAAAACCCCGACGACAAGTCCGGAAAGATACAAGCTGATGATTCCCGTTCCTGTTGTTCCGCCCAATTTGCTTGTCAACCAATACGGCATTTGAATTTGATACAAACCAAAACTGCTCAGCGACAATGCGATAAGCAACACGCCAATGCCGCCTAACACAAACGGACTTTGCAGCCAGCTTCCAAAAAGTCCGCCGCCAAGTGCAGCAGCAACACCTAACACGCTGTACATTGTTGCAATGCCAATTACGTACGTTGCTGCTTTCAGAAAAACGCGCAGCATGTTCGTGTCGTTTTGCGCGCCGAAAATTGATACCGTTACGGACAACATCGGATAAACGCACGGTGTCAAGTTCAATGCGAGCCCGATGAGAAAGATTGCAAGGAAGGCAAGGGCATTTCCTTTTTCTTGAAAAATAGCGCCGATATCATTTGATGAAACGGAATTTTCCGAAGTTCCATGATACGAAGCGAAAATGCTTCCATTTATTGAAGAGCTTTTTTCATTCGTTTCGACAATTTCGAGCGGTACCGCGATTGGAATTTCAGAGGGCGCAAGGCAAATCTCATTGTTGCAGGCTTGCACTCGCAAAGATGCGTGAAGAGTATCAATTTCTTTTTTCAGATTTTCTGATGTTTTGACATTCAGGAAAATAACCTGCTTTCCCTGATATACATTCAGCGGTGAATCTGAAAACGAAAGTTTTTCGTCGCTTCCTTTCGGGTAGGAAACATCGGCAATGATAAATCCGTCTTTCGGTTCAAGATCAAGCGCTGCTCCAATGAGGTCCGGCGTTGACGGTGTATGTGAATTGATATGCCATCCGTCTGCAATCTTCACGATAACAGCGACGTTAAATGTGGTGCCCGCAGGGATTTTATCTGTGGACAACTTTGTTTCGATACTGATTTTTCCTGCGCTGGCAAAAGTCTGCGTTTGGCTGACTGTTCGCGCCGGGAAACCAATCAGAAAGAAAACAATGATAACGATGAGGTGGAAGAATTTCATAATTGCAGCGTTGATGTGTTCAGAGAAGCGATTTTAAAACTTTTTCGAGTTTCTCTTTTTCAAAATAGCCTACGTGATGTTCTGCAATGTAACCCTTTTTATCAATAATGAATGTTGTAGGAATCGCTTCAATTGAGCCGTAGCTGTTGGAGAGGTCTTCGTTACCGACAACGATGGGGTAGTTGATGTTATTTTTTTGAAGGAACGGATTCACGGCATCCCATCCGTTTTGATCGAGCGAAATGCCGATGATCTCAACTCCTTTGTTTTTATATTTTTTGTAGAGCTCAATGAAGCCGGGAATTTCTGCTCGGCACGGCGGGCACCATGTTGCCCAGAAATTGACGACGACCACCATCCCTTTCAATTTTGAAAGCTCGATCGTTTTTCCGTTCGCCGTCTTCAAAGAAAAGTTCGGCGCCTTCTGCTTCGATTGTGACGAAGCGGACAGCGGTATCAAAGCGATTCCCGCAATCAGGACAAGTGCAAAGAGTGTTTTCATACAGCCTCAGTAAAATAAAGTATGACGAAAAATTGTGAACTTCCGCCACAGGCGGATCCGCCTGCGGTGTAAAAGTAAGAAATAAAATTCAGAGAACCAAAAGTGTCTGATAGGCGACACTTTTGTAACGCTGAGACGAAGGGAATAATTCGTTTGTTCGCTGTCAATTGGATGCACCGATCACTCTTTTCGATCCGCGTTCTAAGGAATTTTTTTGTTTGCCTTTGGAACAAATTAAAACTATATTCGTTTAAGCAAATATAGTTTAAAGGCATGCTATGAAAAATCTGGCAAATGTTTTCAAGGCGCTTTCTGACGAATCGCGGCTGAGGATTATCAGTATTTTGCTGACATCAGGCGAATTGTGCGTGTGCGATATCGAAGCCACCATGAGCTTCACTCAAACTAAAGTTTCCCGTCACCTTGCCTACTTGAAAAGGGCGCAATTAGTGAACGAACGCCGCCAAGGATTGTGGAAACTTTATTCCATTTCAAAACCGAAAAGCCCGGAACACAAACAAGTGCTGGATTGCGTTTCGGAAATTGTGCGCTCGCAACCTGTGGCGCAGAGCGACGCGAAACTTCTCACACGGAACATCAAAAAAGGCTGCTGCACAACATTCTCTGTTATTAAACCAGCGAACACCGCGGCAATTTGTAAATAAATCCTGAAAGGAAAAAATAATGACAAGTGAAGAATTAAAACAAGCGGTACGTGAACAATATGGGAAAATTGCATCTTCAGTCCCGACAAAGTCGGGATGCGGTCCGAATTGCGGTTGCGATTCAAACTCGCAACAGCCCGTTTCAATTTCAATGAATGATTCGTATGTAAATGCCGATGAAAAAATTACTGAAGCCGCAGATCTCGGGCTTGGCTGCGGAACACCGACGGCGTTTGCAGATTTAGAAGAAGGAATGACCGTGCTTGATCTTGGCTCCGGTGCCGGTGTTGATGTTTTTCTTGCCTCGCAAAATGTCGGCGCGACCGGCAAAGCTATTGGAATTGATATGACGGATGCGATGATTGACCGCGCGAACGTGAATAAAGAGAAGTTGGGAATAGCAAACGCTGAATTTCGGAAAGGTGAAATTGAAAATCTGCCGGTTGATTCAAATTCGGTAGATCGCATTATCAGTAATTGTGTTATCAATTTGGTGCCTGACAAGAAAAAAGCATTTTCGGAAATTTACCGCGTGCTGAAGATCGGCGGAAAATTTACAATTTCCGATGTTGTTTCAGTCGGAACAATTCCCAATGAAGTGCGGGACGATATGCAGTTGTGGGCGGGGTGCGTTGCCGGCGCAATGGAAAGGGAAGAATATCTTAACGTGATTAAAGCTGCCGGATTTGTTGATGTTGCGGTGGTGAGCAAAAAACCATATCACTCTGATGACGGTATTCCTTTCAAACTTGAGAGCGTTACCGTTTCCGGAATGAAATAATTCAGGAGCGTGTGGTGACAACATCTTCTGAGCCTGATAAAAAGAAAATCCTCGTTCTTTGCACCGGCAATTCCTGCCGGAGTCAAATGGCGGAAGCATTTCTCAAATCGTTTGATAAGGCGTTGGAAGTTTTTTCCGCGGGAACAAATATAGCATCGCGCGTCCATCCCAAGGCGGTTCAGGTGATGAGTGAAGTTGGAATTGATCTCAGCAAAAATTATCCGAAATCTGTTGAGCAATTTCTTTCGCACTCTTTCGATTATGTAATAACGGTGTGTGATAATGCGCGGGAAACATGTCCGGTCTTTGTCGGCAATGTTCAGCATCGCCTGCATATCGGATTCGATGATCCCGCAGAAGCAGCCGGAACAGAAGAAGAAATTCTTGCCGTATTCCGCCGCGTCCGCGATGAAATCAAAAATGGTTTTTGCCACTTCTACACAGAAAATATTTCGAAGGAATCGTTATGAGCATCGTATCAGGCAAACTTTCATTCTTTGATCGGTATTTAACTCTTTGGATCTTTCTTGTCATGGCTTTTGGCGTAGCAGCCGGAGCGTTGTATCCTGGCATTGCAGGTTTCTGGGATTCGTTAAGTTCCGGCACAACAAATATTCCTATTGCAATTGGTCTCATTTTAATGATGTATCCACCACTCGCAAAAGTGAGGTACGAAGAGCTTCCCGTTGTGTTCAAGAATGTTAAGATATTGTCGCTTTCATTGCTGCAAAACTGGGTATTCGGTCCGTTGGTGATGTTCATTCTTGCAATTATTTTTTTGCCGGATAAGCCGGAGATGATGCTCGGTGTCATTCTTGTTGGCCTTGCACGCTGTATTGCCATGGTGCTTGTGTGGAACGATCTGGCAAAGGGAGATTCGGAACTTGCGGCGGGTCTGGTGGCATTCAATGCCATCTTTCAGGTATTTCTATATTCGGTGTATGCGTATCTCTTCATCACATTGCTTCCGCCGCTCTTTGGATTTGAAGGGACGCTGGTAGAGATATCCATTGGGAAGATTGCGGTTACCGTTCTCACCTATCTTGGAATTCCCTTTGCCGCAGGAATAGTAACACGCACGATTCTCCTTCGTGCCAAGAATAAAGAATGGTATCATAAAAAGTTCATTCCCAAAACTTCTATGCTTACTCCTTTAGCGTTGCTCTTCACGATATTCGTGATGTTCTCGTTGAAAGGAGAAAAGATTATTGAACTGCCAATGGATGTTATCCGAGTTGCTATTCCCTATATCTTTTATTTTGCAGGAATGTTTTTCATTACGTTCTTCATCGCTAAGCGTATCGGTGCGTCGTACGAAAAAGCGGCGACCGTTTCATTCACCGCAGGAAGCAATGACTTTGAACTGGCGATTGCTGTTGCAGTCGCTGTCTTCGGCATTAATTCACAAGTTGCATTTGCCACAGTGATTGGACCGCTGGTGGAAGTTCCGGTGCTTATTCTTCTCGTGAATGTTTCGCTGTGGATTAAAGTGAAATATTTCGATATACAAACTTCTGCCAGTTGAGATTTCTAAAAGCGCAGAACGGGCAGATTATTTTTTGGAAATAGTTTCAACATTATGTCAAAAGGAAAATCAATATGACTATTAAAGTGCTTGGTTCCGGATGTGCGAATTGCAGAACGTTAGAACAACGTACAATTGAAGCGATGAAATTGTTGAACATCAACGCTCCGATAGAAAAAGTGACAGACTTTCAACAAATCGCGTCGTACGGAGTTATGCGCACTCCAAGTCTCGTGATTGACAATAGAGTTGTTGTGCAAGGGCACGTTCCGACTGTGGACCAAATTCAGGAAATTCTGAAACAAGAAGTTGTATAAAATTCCATGACACGAAAGATAAGCTTTCTCTCTGTATTTCTTGTATTGTGGGTATCGCTCTATACCAATCTCGAAGTGCTGACCGATTTTGTTATCAATTCTATTTTTCATCTTGGGAAAAATTCCCCGCTCACATCCGCAGTGCATTTTTTTATCTTTGAAGTCCCAAAAGTGCTGCTGCTGTTGACGCTTATCGTTTTTGTGGTTGGAATTGTCCGGTCGTATTTTTCTCCCGAGCGGACGCGAAAAATTCTTGGCGGGAAGAAGCTCTTTGTTGGAAACGTCTTGTCAAGCATGCTTGGCATTGTAACGCCATTTTGTTCCTGCTCTGCTATTCCGCTCTTTCTCGGATTTGTTGAATCGGGAATTCCGCTGGGCGTAACGTTTTCCTTTCTTATCGCGGCGCCGATGATCAACGAAATCGCCGTCGTTTTGCTTTTCGGACTCTTCGGATGGAAAGTGGCATTAATCTATATTGTCACAGGATTAAGTATTGCAATTGTCTCCGGTTACATCATCGGAAGATTGAAACTCGAGCGGCACGTGGAAGAATGGGTGTACAAAATTCAGGTGCATCATGTGGCGGCGGAGGAAACTAAGGTTTCATATTCTGAAAGAATAGATGCCGGAATTGATGCAGTGAAAGAGATCGTCGCAAAAGTATGGATGTATATTGTTGTGGGAATTGCGGTCGGAGCGGCAGTCCATGGTTATGTGCCGGAGAATTTTATGGCATCGTTGATGGGAAAATCGGTCTGGTGGTCCGTGCCGGTTTCGGTGCTCATTGGAATTCCCATGTATTCCAATGCCGCAGGGATAATTCCGGTCGTTCAGGCATTGCTCGAGAAAGGCGCATCGCTGGGAACTGTTCTTGCGTTCATGATGTCTGTGATCGGGCTGTCGTTCCCCGAAACGATTATTCTGCGAAAGGTTTTGAAGCTGCCGCTGATTTTTATTTTTGTCGGAATTGTCGGAACAGGAATCGTCATGGTGGGTTATCTTTTCAATCTCATTTATTAGTGAATGCGGTACGCGCACTCACCGGATTCTTACAACAACATCAGTATTGACACCAGCAGTTGCGCCAAAATGATTTTTGTAATCATCGAAGCGGGGTACACGGCGGCATACCAAATATTCGGCAGCTCGTTCTGCGCATGCTGGTTCGCATAAGCAAGGCACGCAGACTGCGTGTTCATTCCGGAAACCATCCCCATCACTGCCGACATCGGCAGTTTTAAATATTTGTATGCGACGAGAATTGCAAGCACAACAACCAGTGTCGTCAGCAATGCGCCGCCGGCAACTAATTCCCAGCCGCCGGATTTCAGAATTGCGCCGAATCCGAATCCCGCTTTTGTTCCAATGCCGGCAAGAAAAAATACCATTCCGATTTGACGCAGGACGAGATTGGCATTGAATGGCAGCACCCAAATAATTTTTCCCGTGCGCTCAAGCTTTCCGAGCACAAGAGCAGTGACGAGCGGACCGCCGGCAAAACCAAGCTTGAATGTCATTCCATTAGGAAGAGGGAACGGAATCATGCCGACAAACACGCCGATGACAATACCAAGCGAGATCGAGAGGAAATCTGTTTCGGAAATTGCCTTCATCGAATCACCGAAATATTTTGTGATGCGGCCAAGATTGTCGTGACGTGTGACAACGCGGATGCGATCGCCCATTTCCAGAATTGTGTCGGGTGAAGGAACAAAATCTACGTCTCCGCGCCGCAGTCGTGTTATCGCTGCGCCGAACTCTTTTTCGAGATGAAGTTCGTAGATCTGCTTGCCGATGACCGATGGATTGGAAACGAAAATTCTTCGGTATTCAATGCCGTCATTTTCTTCAGCCAGATGTTCCTGAGCGCGTTCCCCAAAAAGCAACCGTGCGCGTTCAAGCGATTGGCTTGTTCCTACGGCAACGATTTGGTCGCCGTGTTCCAGTATTGTTTCCGGCGATACAATGCCAATGTCCTGTCCTTTCTGTATTCTGCTGAGGACAAATCCGGGCTGAACGAGCGGCTTCATCGCTTCTTCGATTTTTTTTCCAATGATCGCAGGATTGGTAACGACAAACGTCTGCGCGGAAATGGAATCCGTTCCGGCTTCTTTTTGCCGCTGCGCTTCTTCTTTTGCAAAATCAATTTTGAAAATTTTCGTGAAAATATAGAACCACAAAATTACGCCAAGCACACCGAATGGATAGGCAAGTCCATAGGCAACGACGGAACTGTTCATCAACGCATCGGCGGAAGAAGGCGCGACAACATGGGCAACTGATTTCACCGTTTCCACTGTTGCTGCAAGTGCGGGAGTGGAAGTGAGTGCGCCGCAGAATAGTCCGGCAGCAGTGGCGGCAGAAAACCCGAACACCCGCCACAAAACAACGACGAAGACTGCGCCTACACTGATAAGCAGAACTGCGATGAGATTGATTTTGAAACCTCGTTTTTGGAACGAAGCAAAAAAACTCGGGCCGGATTGAAGTCCGATAGCATAGACAAACAACACAAGTCCGATAATGTAAATCGAATCCGGAACGGCGAGACGTTTGTCGAGTGCGCCGAAAGCGATGCCGGTAAACAGCACTGCTGCGACGCCGAGGCTGAATCCGAAAATCCTGATGCTGCCGACAAGGTAGCCGAATCCGATGATCACAAACAGAAGAAGCAGTGGATTATCTGCAAAGAAAGAGATAAGAACGTTCATAAGTTATGGAGAGTCAGAGCTGAAAAGAATAGAATCATATGAAAATGTACCGAGAAAACAGTGCATATTCAAATTCAATTTTTTGACTTGCCTGCCGGCAGGAAGGTTTGAACCTCATACAAGAATTACCTACCTTGAATTACAATTCTCATCTTCGTTAAGGTAGGTCTATAATGATCAAAGTAGCAATGGATGCGGCGCTGGAAGCCGGAAAGTTTTTGAAATACAGCGTCGGCAAAGTGAAATCAATTGAGCGCAAAATGGGACAAGCAACTAATCTTGTTACGGAAATTGACAAACAGTCGGAAGCGCTTATTATCAAAAAAATCAAACAGCATTTTCCTGCGCATGATATTCTTGCGGAAGAAAGCGGAAGTCATAATATAAAATCGGAATTCCGGTGGGTCATTGATCCGTTGGATGGAACGACGAACTTTACACACGCGCTGCCGATTTTCTCTGTCTCCATTGCCGTTGAACATAACGGCGAGATTGTTGCCGGTGCAATTTACGATCCATCATCGGATGAAATGTTCAGCGCCGAAAAAGGAAGCGGCGCGTTTCTCAACGGCAAACGCATTCGCGTTTCTACTTCGCAGACTTTGATTGAAAGCCTTCTCGTCACCGGGTTTCCTTACAACGTTAAAGAAAACCCGAATCATGCGGTTGAACATTTTGTGAATTTCCTGATGGAAGGACAAGGCGTGCGGCGCCTCGGTTCTGCGGCACTCGATTTGGCGTACATTGCTGCGGGAAGGCTCGACGGTTTCTGGGAAGTATTTTTGAATCCGTGGGACAAAGCGGCGGGAATTCTGCTTGTACAGGAAGCCGGTGGCAGTGTCACAGATTTTCGCGGCAAACCTGCGAGCATCTACGAGCCGAATACACTGGCAACGAACGGCACAATTCATGAACACATGCTTGAGATTTTGCGGCGGTCTTTGTAGCTTGCAGTAGTGCCTCACCGGAATGTTCTGTTCATGTCACGAAGTAATGTCTTTGGCAACTGATACCAAACATACTGTGCTGATTGTAGACGATGAAGAGGCCCTTCTCGATATTACCGGAACGTACCTCGAAATGGAAGGCTATACCGTTGTCAAAGCGCAGAGCGGGAAAGCGGCGCTCACCGTATTGGAATCAATTACGCCTGACATTATTATTTCGGATATTACAATGCCGGGAATGAGCGGCTTTGATCTTTTTGAAAAAGTCCGGGCGCAATCTGAATTTCAGGGCACGCCGTTTATTTTTCTCACCGGACACAGCGACCCGAAACATGTCATTCAGGGAAAAGAATTAGGAATTGACGATTATCTTACGAAACCGTTCGATCCGAATATTCTCATCTCGACGATCAAAGGGAAACTGAAGCGGCGGCAGGAAATCAGCAATTCAACGTCGCAGCAGATTGAGCAGATGAAGAATCAATTGCTGCGGCTCATGTCTCATGAGATGCGGACACCGCTCACTTCAATTTTAGGTGCGACGGAAGTGCTGACCGACGGAAAAGAATCTCTGTCGCCGCAGGATTTCACAGATTTTTTGGAAATGTTGAAGTCGGGCAGCACGCGGCTTAATAACATGGTGGAAGATTTCTTGCTTGTTGTGAAACTTGAATCAGGAGAGCTTGAGCGGGAAGTTGAGCCTGATGCAAATCCGATTAGTCTGCATAGAATTGTAGAACATATTTCTGCCGAGTACACTGAATTGCTCGGGAAGAAAAAGATCCACTGTAATATTGCGGTGGAAAAGCAACCGCTCATGCTCCATATTTCTGCGGCACATCTTGAAAATATTTTGTCCCGCTTGATAGATAACGCATGCAAGTTCAGCAGCGATGGAGGTACAGTCGGAATTGTGTCCAGTGTGAAGCCGGAGTGGGTGACGATATCTGTTTCCGATGCCGGGATAGGAATTCCTCAGAACAAACAAGCGGGATTGTTTCAGAAATTTTATCAGGTAAACCGCGATTCGCAGGAGCAGCAGGGACCGGGGTTAGGATTATATATTGCACGGCGGTTTGCCGAAGTCAACCATTGTGAATTAACGTTTGAAAGTGAAGAGGGAAAAGGCTCAATGTTTTCGCTGACAGTAAGGAAAAAGTAGGTGTTTTTGGGCATTTGATTTCATGAGGTTGCTCTATAGTGGTATTCCAAGCGAAGCGGAAAACGACCAACCGTAAAAATCATCTACAAAAGTGGAGTTTTGAGGTGTATCGTTGAAATGATACCCGCACTCTGCTGATGCTACAAAACCCAAGAAAGAATACCGAACGCCAACTCCCGGTTGTACTACCAGACAATTTCCATCGTCAGAGTAAGTGTCGCGAGAATTAAGGTATGAGAATTGTGTGAATGTAATTTTTTCTTCATAATCTCTTGTTGCGATGAGATCCTCAATATCCAAAGAAACATACGCAGTATAACTTAGTTCACGAAAGATGTCTACAACCGCGCCTCCCTTTATGAAAAACAGATTAACACGTACATCCTCCACTAATTTTCCGTTCACATCGCTGTATCCGACTACGCCGCGGGTTTTCGCATCTTCAATTCCCCCTCTTAACCAAAATCGCTCCCCTGCTTTGATATATATCCAACAACCTCCCGATAAATTTGCGGGGAAAATAAGTAATGGCTGTGCGTTGATATGATAGTACCGTATGCTTGTGGTGATGTCGTTTAAAATGCCTCTTGTTTGGGGCAAAGAGAATGACGTGTACCCTGCTTGACCCGCGATGATAAAAGAGCTACTGTCTGTTTGAGCTCTGGATGAAGAGAATAGCAGGACTGTAAGGGCAATAGCACAAATTGATTTCCAGCGATTCAACGAACTATCAGTTTTCATTGCTAACGCTCCAATTTAAAATTTGGAATTGAAGCCCCCACATCTCCGAGAAAAATGTATTTTCCATCAAGTGAAAGCCCTATGCTCACAGTGTTATTGATGATACACCAGCTTTTTATGAAGGATTGTGAACTTAAGTCGAATTGATTAATGTAGCCGTTACCAGACATAATAAATAGGTTGTTGCCTTCTTGAGCGAATTCCGGTTCCATTGTGAAGACATCGTTTGGAGAATGTTTGCAATGAGGATTGAAGAATGTTAAAGTAGAAACAATCGTCAGATCAGAAGTGTTAATTAGGCAAATTCCCGTCCATTCTGTGACTGTAAACTGCGCCGCGATGATATATTTTTGGTCAGTTGACACTCCTAAAATCCGCAGAATGATATCGCTATACTGTTTCTGCTGCTCGACCGTAAATGATCCTGCTTTAGCATTGATTTTATAAATGACTCTGGACTTGCTTATCGTAAAGATATATTTACCATCGTCGGTAGCTGTCATTGTAGGGCTGGTGATTGAAAGTTCTTCGGGCAATGTTATTACAGTATCAATGCCCCCAGTGTTTGCATCAACTGTATACATTGTTCCTGTGTTGTCAGCTACATATATGTCGCTGCCTGGTCCTGCGACAGCAGTGTAGTAACGATCTAAAGTGAAAGATACAATGGAACTTGTAAGTAATGAAAAATTGTCGGTGGAATAAGTCATAACTTGATGATCGCCAAGATCGAAGAGATAAAATGCATTTCTATCTTTTCGGAACAGTATGTTTCCTAGATAACGAAGATCAGCAGACGAATCAGTAACCGAGCCGTTTGATGAAAGAACGTACATTTTGTTGTTGAAACCCCATGCATACGTACATCGCTTGACAGTATCTTGCCAGAAACTTCCGATTCCCGCAGGAATAGCCAACGGAATACCAGCTGTGCCTTTAGCTTGTGCAAACGGCCCAGTGTCTACTTTATTTGTCACGGATATTTGTGCTGTGAGTTCTGCTCCGGAAAGTATATCAGTTGAGTTGACTCTCCAGGAAGAATCAGTTGGGTCAGTAATCGTTGTGGTAAAGTCATATTCTCCATTAAATCTTGAACGAGCTACAAGTATCAAATTATAACTTTTGAATATACCATCAACGACAGGTTTCCATTTTACAACGACGCCGCCATCCCATTCTATTCTAAGGTTTTCAATTTTTTGAGGCGGAGCATTATCAAAATTGATTACTGTGCCGCAGATGACACGGGGAGCGGTTGTTAAATTCAGTATGCCGAGAGTTGAATTTTTTTCATGCAGGTATAGAATAATTGCGTGAAGCCCGTCGAGGTACGCTGCAGTATTCAAATGAAAAGTGTAAGGCGATATATTTGTACTGCTAACAAAAATAGAATCCACATATAAGTCGACACTATTTATAGCAAAATCAAAACTATCTACTGGAGCTGAAATATTTATTGTTCCGGTGACAACATCTCCAGCGTGTATGCCCTCAAAGGAAGTTTCGATTACTTTAGGTTTGTTGATGTCGGGTTCCAAGGGTATATCGGGTATGGTAACCTCACATCCGATTAAAATGAATCCGATAAGAAGTGAGAACAGTTGGTTACTTACTGTCCGGGAAGATGGTTGTTTCATGGAAGGAACTATTGTTTTTATTCTTTTCTTCAGCGTTTCAGAAAAATTATTTTTTCAGAACTCCTCTCCCGCAACTCTCTTAATATCCGCTCCCAGGTTTTGCAGTTTCTTTTCGATGGCTTCGTAACCGCGGTCGAGGTGATAGACACGAAGCACTTCCGTTTCTCCCTCAGCGCGAAGTCCGGCAAGAATCAACGCCGCCGATGCGCGGAGATCGGTGGACATCACTTTCGCGCCGATCAATTTTTTTACACCTTTAATCGCGGCGGTATTTTCGTTTAGTTCGATATTGGCACCGAGGCGAATGAGTTCCGGAATATGTTTGAAGCGGTCAAAGTAAATCGTATCGGTTACAGTGCTGGAACCTTTCGCAATTGCCATGAGTGCGATCCATTGTGCCTGCATATCGGTTGGAAATCCGGGGTACGGCGCGGTAGAAACGGCGACCGGCAGAATTTCTTTCGGTGCATGCAATTCAATAAATGACGAGCCGACGCTTAATTTCATTCCGGCATCGTCGAGCCGCGCGGTGAGTGCAGAAAGATGAGCCGGTTCGCAATTCTCAACGCGGATCTTTCCATTGCACAATGCGCCGGCAACGAGCATTGTTCCCGCTTCAATTCTGTCGGGAATGGTTGAGATGTGAGCGGGATGCAATGCGTCAACGCCTTCAATCTCAATTGTTGTGGTACCGATGCCGCCAATCTTCGCTCCCATCGAAACAAGCATTTCAGCAAGATTAATAATCTCCGGTTCCATCGCGGCATTTTCAATGCGTGTTGTGCCTTTTGCCAGAACTGCCGCCATCAGCGTATTGCCCGTTGCACCGACGCTTGAAATGTTAAAGACAATGCGCGCCGCTTTCAGCCGTCTTGCTTTTGCAATAATGTAACCGCGGTCGAGTTCGATTTTCGCACCTAATTTTTTCAGCGCTTCAAGATGAAGGTTCACCGGACGCGGTCCCCACGCACATCCGCCGGGAAGGGAAACTTTTGCTTTGCCGTATCGTGCAACAAGCGGTCCGAGCACGTAAATTGAAGCCCGCATTTTCTTCACGTGCTCGTACGGCGCTTCAAATTTATTCACGCGGAATGTGTTAATGTGCAGCGTGTGATCTTTGCGTTCGACCGTAACGCCCATTGATTGCAGCAGCTTCGACATCGTGAAGACATCGCGCAAGTCGGGTGTGTTGGCAAGCTCGTATTTTCCGCTGGCGAGCAGTGTTGCAGGCATAAGTGCGAGCGATGCATTTTTCGCTCCGCCGATGCTTACCGTGCCGCGAAGGTTCTTTCCACCATGAATAATAAATTTATCCACGCGTCATCCTTTAATTTATTTAACCCCCATCAACGTTTGTTGGAAGAATCACAAAGACAAAAAGTTAAACAGAATTTTTCGGAGCAGAAATGCCGGCAGAGTTATTTTTCTTCTTTCGCCCGCTCCACCAGAAGAATCCCATCACAAGCACTCCGCACCATGCAAGAATATTTGTCAGCACGCTGATTGTTTTTCCTAAAGGATAGCTTGTTGGTTCAAATTTGAATTCGACGACATGTATTCCTTTTGGAACAACGACAGAGCGGAAGGTGTAATCGGTTTTAAAAATTTTTGTCGGCGCGCCGTCAATGTATGCGTTCCAGCCTTTCGGATAATAAATTTCGCTGACGAAAAGAAGATTATTGCCTGACGCCGTGACATTGAATGCAACGTCATGAAGTTTGAATTCTTTCACGCTCACTTTTGCCGATGTATCGGGCGGTTGGATGTTTTCCGGCGGATCAGCCTCGACAAATGCAACATGGTGCGGGTTGAACGGCATTTGTTTCATTCGCTCTAAAATCCCTAATCCGGAATCAACAGCAACAGAATCCACAAACCACGCACGTTCTGAGCCTTGCGCATACAGCAGAACTTTTTTTGTGCTTCCGTTGAAGACAACAGGCAAGCCGGGAATTTGTTCTTTTGGATTAGCGACAATGTATTTCATGTTCATTAACGTCCATACAATCGGGTTGCCGAGACCGGCAACATCAATCATGTCCTGATAAATGCGCAGCTTCGTTGCGGAATATCCGCTGACGCTTTGCAGTTTGAAATAAGCAAGGTTGTTCGATGGCTGCTGAATGTTTTCAGTATCAAGCACTCGGTACAGCGTTTGGTCGCTTTGTATTGCTTTGACATAATCGGGGGTTGTAAAAAAAGACGTTTGAGTTTTTTTGTCATGCAGTTCCATGGGTTTCATATCAACGCGCCACAGATCGAACAGTGCAAGAAAGATAATTATCACTCCGGTTGTCGTTACCGAAATCATTTGTTTACGATAGGCGTACACTGCTCCGAACATTCCAAGAAGAAGGACAAGCATGACGAAGTAATCCGTCATCACTGTGCTGAATACGAAATCAAACATCAACGGACGGATTTGCGCGAGAACAGAATCCGGCTGTTTCCCGAAGATGGAAAGCAGCCGTGCCATACCGTCTGTTCCCATAAAACTTTCGTAGATATCGCTCAAAAATCCACGTGCAATAATTCCGAACACAATAAGCAATGCAGCTCCGCCAAGAATATATTTGAATTTTTTTTCTGCCTCTGCGGAGAGATGTTCTTTGCCTTTATCAAACAGCGTCTGTAGTCCGTATCCGGCGAGAATTGGAACGATGAGCTGCACAAGCACAAGTATCATCGAAGGGACGCGGAATTTATTAAATGCAGGGAAATAATAATACATCAGATCGTACACAAGTGAAAACGTCCGTCCGAACGAAACGAGAAGCGCAAAAATTGCAACCACCAGCATCGCATGAACAAAACGATCCTTGCGGTGGTAATACACGCCCAGTGCGGCGAGAACAAGTACGACAATGCCCATGTATTGCGGTGCATCAGTGAAAGGCATTTGTCCCCAGTATGTCGGTAGACGAGTTGGTTGATTATTGAAGATCGGCCCGGTGTATTCCTGAGTGCCGAATCCATACAAAGACGGCACAAAGAATGTCAGCACTTCGCCCGGACTGAATGACCAGCTGGTCGCGTAGTCGTAATCTAATCCGCCGGCGGTAGTTTTGGATTTTGCAGTTTCTGTTGTGGTGACAATTGGATTTTTCCCGCGGGTAGAATACGGGTTGTACTCCAGAATTGAAAGATACAAATCAGCAGACATTGCGAGAGAGATTCCAAGTGCCAGAAGAAACACTACTCCGCTGCGTACCACCGGCATCCATCGCTCTTTCTTTACAATGCGGGCAATTAAAAGATAGAGGAAATAAATGCCGAGCGTTAGATAAAGATAAAAATCCATTTGAATGTGTGACGGCAGAAGTTGGATGTGCAAAACAATCAGCAAAATAATTCCCTGCCACCACTTGAAGCTGTCAATCATTTCTTCAATAAGCATAAAGATGATCGGAAAAAGACAGATCGTGGCAATTTTCGTGTTATGCCCCACCATAATCCAAATGATGATGTATGTCGAATAGATACTTATGAGTGAAGTGAAGAGAGCAACAAGCGGCGATTTCTTTTTGTGGAGCATAAAGATGTACGTTGAAATGCCGAACACAAAATAATAGAAAATAACCATTGTGACTTGTGGATTTTGAAAAACAGTCGTGAAGAAAGTGCCAATGAAACCCCACAACGTTGAAGTTAAATCATACACACGCTCCGGACTTATCATCACGCTTGCAAAAGACGGCATTCCGCCGAAGATGTACGGAATCCACAGCGGGAAAATTCCTTCTTGCTTTCCTTCGGAAAGAAACGTATTGAAGCTTTGTGATGCAATATTGTCGCTTGCGTTGAACACCTTTCCCGAAAAAATCGCATCGTGAAAAAACACGATCAGCGAAAGCAATATGATGCCGATTGATACAACATGGCGGTATTTTGCCGGAATGATTGTTTGCGCTTTGGACGGTTTCTGTTCTTTTTTCTGTGCCATATAATTGTTGTTTGGGTGTAAAAGCGTGAATCAGTCCGCCGCAGGCGGAGTGAGTTCGTTAAAAATATCCGCGAGCCGTTTCGTTACCTCTTTGCGTTCATATCGGGCAATGCTCTCTCGGTTCGGCTGAAAGTTGTTGCTAGTATAGAGATAATCGTTATAATATTCAAGAAAAATGCTTTTGATGGCGTCAATATCGTGATGACGCGCTGATTTTCCTGCACACGTTTCATGCAACAGCATTGCCGCAGCGCCTTCCGGTGCAACAGCGATGATCGGGCGTTTTGCGCCGAGATATTCAAATACTTTTCCGGGAACAATGTCGTCATGCCCTTCGAACTCATCAACCACAAGAAGCAGCGCGTCGGAGGAAACGAGATGACGGATGCTTTCCGAGTGCGGCAGATACTTGATGACCTCAACGCAATCGCGGATGAGAGGCAGACGAAACATTTCAAGCACGTCTGCTCCAAAGCGGCCGATGAAACGCAGCCGGATTTTTTTTGCCTCAATTTTTCCTTCTTGAATAAGCTGAGTTACGGCTTCAAAGAATGATTGCGGGTTGCGAACACCGTACATCGAACCGGCATACGTCACGGTGAATTTATCATTTCGCTGATGCATGACGGAAGGAAAATCTTCGCTGTCGAAACCATTAGGCAAATATTCAAACTTTCGGGCCGGCACGTGAGGGAATTTTTTTTGGAAATCAGTAAGAATGCCTTTCCATGCAACTTCAATTCGCGAAGCCTTTTCAACGCAGCTTCGTTCTAAATGCTTGTCAATTGCCGCCGGTAACAACCATCGCTGAGGAGTTGAAAGAAATCCAGTCCACGGGTCGCGGAATCCTGCAACCCACGGTACATGCGTTGCATGGTGCAATGTTCGGGCAATGAGCGCGCAGGTGTACGGCGGCGACGAAGAGTAAATCATCTGAATGTGTTCCTGCTCGATAATCCTTTTTCCTTCTTTCACGGCAGTTGCCAGCCAGCCGACTCGCGCATCGGGAATGAAAAATGTTGAGCGGATGAACTCCGAAACTATTTCCGGGATTTTTTTTCTGTCCCCTTTTTGGGGAATGTTGTTGACATCCACCGCACTGCCTGATTCCTTCCCCGTGAGCACTCTGTATAAATTGTACGGTTCAAAAATTTTCGTGCGGTAGATTTTTAGCGATGAAGGGATTTCTTTCAGCAGTGACTCGTCGCGCGCCGGATAATCTCCGTTTTCAACCGTGAGAATAACCGGCTCCCAGCCGAACTGAGGCAGATATTTTGCGAATTTCAAGACCCGCTGAACTCCCGGTCCGCCGGAAGGAGGAAAATAATATGAAACGATGAGAACTTTTTTCATTTTCTTTCAAACATGAGTGACCGCCGCGTTGTCGGTCCAACAATGCGCAAAAACAGAAGCCTCTGCCTGCATTGAGTACGTAATAATCGATGGTAAAAGTAAAGAGATTCTGCTCCAAAGGCAACTTTCCCTTTATATACAGGCGCCACACAACGTTTTTTAATTACAAACTACTGTGGGGTAAAAAACCAGAAAATTTACTTGACAAGGAAGAACGAATTATTTATATTAAGACTAAAATATCCGAATATTCCTGATGGGATTTTCACTATGAGTCTAATCTTCAGCCGTCAATGTGAATATGCACTTCAAGCGGTTCTGTATCTCGCGTTGAAACCCCATAACGAAATGACATCGATCAAGGAATTGACAAGACGATTGGACATTCCGTATCATTTTCTTGCCAAGATTCTTCAGGACCTGACCCGGAAGGGATTGCTCAGTTCGCTGAAGGGACCGACCGGCGGGTTTGCGCTCGGGATGCCTGCAAAAGATATTACGCTTTTTCATATCGTAGAAGCAATTGATGGAGTGGATTTTATGCATAGCTGTGTCATGGGATTTCCGGAATGTACAGGAAAAAATCCGTGCGCAGTTCATGAAAAATGGGCCGGGCTTCGCGATGGCATCTATACAATGCTCGTGAGCAAGAATATCGCTGAGATGGCGAAGAACATGCGGAAACCTGAATATCAATCCGCGTAACGTAGTTTTTTTGGATGGAAATCGGAGTGTTTTATCTGAATAATGTTCAGTCGCGAATCAAAAGATGGGAAAAGTTGTTACATCGTATAGCATCAATGCTGAGGCGAATGGGTTTGATATCCGTACATTTGTTCCTCATCATGAAACAGACGGCGACGGGAAAAATTCTGAACCGAAGCGTGAGGTGAAAAAAATTCCCCCGCAGATGCGCCGCCGGAAAATTAATTTCTCGCGGGAGCCGCTGTGGTATAAACGCCTTCTCTGGAAACTGAAGGATGATTCACAATTTCTTCGTTCGACAGTTCAGCTTGCGTTTGTGCTCTTGTGTATCTGGATCGGAGTTGAATTTTATCTTTTTGTTTCATGGGGAACGACGGGCGGAGCTGAGAGTGTCGGTTATCGTCCGCCGGGTGCAGAAGGGTTTTTGCCAATCAGCGCTCTCATCAGCGTAAAGTACTGGCTGCAAACAGGAATTATTAACGACATCCATCCGGCAGGTTTGTTTGTTTTTATTGCAATTGCGGCGATTGGACTCTTGCTCAAAAAGGCATTTTGCAGCTGGCTTTGTCCGGTCGGGACATTGAGCGAATCGCTCTGGATGCTCGGCGAAAAATTATGGCGCTTTATGCCATGGCGCCGCAGGCGCTCATTCGGCACGAATCTTCGTGTGCCGCGATGGCTCGATTACCCGTTGCGTTCATTGAAATACCTTCTCCTTTTTTTCTTTGTGTCGTCAATTTTTGGAATGGACGTTCCGGCGCTGAAAGCTTTTATCTACAGTCCCTATAACAGAGTTGCCGATATCAAGATGTATTATTTTTTTGCGGACATTTCGACCTTTGCTCTGTGGATGCTGATTATTTTGATGCTGCTTTCAGTCGTGATTAAAAATTTCTGGTGCCGCTATCTCTGCCCTTACGGCGCTCTGCTTGGCATGTTGAGCTGGTTAAGTCCGCTCAAGATCACGCGCCAAAAATCAACGTGCGTTGATTGCAAATTGTGCACAAAGGTGTGTCCTGCAAATATCAATGTTCATAAAGTTGAACGCGTGTGGAGCGATGAATGCATGAGCTGCCTTAAGTGCGTGGAAATCTGTCCGGTGAAAGAAACGCTTGAAATGAAAAGTTCAGTTTTCAAAAAGCCGGTTTCAAATTTTATCTTTGGAAGCCTTGTCGTCGGTGTGTTCATCGCGATCACCGGTTTGGCAATGTTGACCGGGCACTGGCAGAATGGAATTTCAAAAAAAGAATATCAGCGGCGATTCCAAAATCTGGAGTCGCCGGTGTATCAACATTTTCAGGGAGAAGTGCCGGAGTACGGGCCCAATGAGTAAGGTATCAGACACAGTGCAAAATTCTGCCGCCTTTTACGACGACATCGCGTCGGACTACGATGTCATGACAGGGTTTCAAAAAAGATTTGTGCAGGAAAAACCATTTTTCAATCTCTTGGTACAAAAATATGGAATCACGACAGCGCTCGATGCCGGCGCAGGAACCGGTTTCCATTCATTGCTGCTCGCGCAATTGGGTGTTAAAGTGACGTCCGTTGATAGTTCCGCCGAAATGCTGAAACGCGTGAAAGCACATTCACGGGAAATGAATCTCGAACTCAAAACTGTCCGTTCTGATTTTCAGAATTTGCGCGAAGAAGTTCCCGGAACGTACGACGCCGTTATCAGCATGGGCAATTCTCTTGCGCACATTCTTTCGCGCGAGGAATTGAGAACGGTGTTTCAGAATTTTATGTTGAAACTAAACGCCGGAGGAATTCTTTTTCTCCAATTGCTGAACTATTCAAAAATTCTTGCCCGGCGCGAAATTATCCAAAGCGCAAAAGAAGCGAACGGCATCACCTTTGTTCGGTATTATGAATTCTGCGACCCGCTTTTGAAATTTAACATACTGCGGCTTGAAACAAAGAACGGTGTGATTGAACACACGCTGCACACAACCCTTCTTCGCCCTATTGTTAAAGATGAAATTCTTTCATTGCTTGCCGATGTCGGATTTACCAAGACAAAAGTTTCCGGCGGTATATCTATGGAAGAATATCAACCGATGAAGTCGAAAGATCTTGTGGTGCTTGCACGGAAAGAATGAATAGTTGATTTTGCACAGAACAATAATAACGTCATTCCCGAATGCTTTTGCCGGGAATCCAGTAATCAAAATTAGATCTTTAAAATGGATTTCCGCCGCAGTTTATCCCGCTGTAAGCGGGACGGGAATGACACCGACTAGTTTCAATTGTCAAAAATGTCATTGTATGTAACTTCTGTGAATAATAAATATGCTGAGGAGAAATTACCATGCCGATTAGTGTAAAAAGAATTTACGATGCTCCGGAAAAAAACGACGGCTACAGAGTTCTTGTTGACCGGCTGTGGCCACGCGGCATCTCGAAAGACTCGGCGCATATTGATGAGTGGTTGAAAGAACTTGCGCCGTCGGATGCACTGCGAAAATGGTTTCATCACGATCCCGAACGATGGCAGGAATTTCAGAAGCGCTACACAACGGAATTGAATTCCTCCGCGCTTCAGGAAATCCTTCAGCGTCTCGGCACAATGGCGAAGAAGAAAAAAGTCACGCTCTTATTTGGTGCAAAAGATATTGAACATAACAACGCTGTGGTTCTGGCTTCATTCATAAAGAAAACGCTCTGATGACCGAATCACGACGAACCGTTATGATCGCTTTCGTTGTGCTGTTTTCCACGGCGGTAGGTGTTTCACTGCTCATCCTTTTCTTCGGCAGATCGAAAAGCGCTCACCGGGAAAATCATACTTCGTCCGCTTACGTCGTTACGGTTTCCGTAAATCCGTTGGACATCAAAGAAGGGCGTGCTATCATGGACAACAACAAATGTTTTTCCTGCCACAGCATTAACGGCGTCGGCGGAACTGTTGCTCCATCGCTGAACGGCGTCAAGTACAGAAAATCCCCAGAGATGATTTTCCGATGGATCAAATCTCCGTACTCGATCAAGCCCGGCACGGCAATGCCGCAGTATCCTTTTTCGGATGAGCAGATTGGAAAGATTGTCAGCTATTTGGAAACGGTTGATTCGGTTCATACAAAAGAGCCGCGGATGAAATGAGAATTCCACGTCTGATCATAACACGCGAACACGGTTCATGGGCAGTGCTGCTTGTACCGCTGTTCAGCGGAGCCATGATTTCTCATCAGTGGTCGTTCAATATTGTATGGCTTGTTCTTGCGGAACTGTGCATTTTTCTCGGCTATGTTCCTGCACAAATTCTCCTGCGTCATTATTCCGGCCGCAAACAACAGGATGAAAAATTACGTCAGGTGCAATTTTGGGCGTTGGTGAATATGCTGTTGGCAGCAGCGTGCGCGGTTCCGTTGCTGTATCTAAAGCTGTGGTTTCTTCTTATCGCGGGAATAGCGGGCGCGATTTCATTTGCGGCTAATTTTCTTTTGAGCCGAATATTACAGAAATCTATCGCCGGAGATTTTTCAGCAGTTGCCGGACTGACATTAGGCGCGCCGTGCGCGTATTATGTCGTTGCCGGAAAGCTTGATACTTCGGCGTTGGCGGTGTACGCGTTCAATCTTCTCTTCTTCGGCGGCAGCGTATTTTATGTGCACATGAAAATTCAGGCTTCAGCGAAGAAAAATGCGGCACTGGCGTGGAAAGAAAAACTCGCCATCGGATATTGGAATATTGTTTATCACACCGCCGTGCTGATTGTTGTCATCATCATTGTTCCGGCGCTCCACGAATCATTATTTGTCGTTGCCGCATTTTTGCCTATGGTCATTCATGCGATGTACGGAACGCTGACAATGGAAAGCAAAGTTCGTTTCCGCAATCTCGGATTTCTGTTGCTGGCTCATTCACTATTCTTTGGCATTGTTATCGGACTTTCTTCGTGGTAACTTGTGTTACGCAAGACGGAAGAAAGAATAAGCGTCATTCCGCGCGTTGCATGCGGGAATCCATTTATCAATGCCCGACAATAACATTCGGGCATGACGATTTTGCTTTATCAGTGTTTTTTACTCTGCGCAACACCGGCCGATAACACGCCCGACTTTCTTGTGTAACCTTTGTTCTTTCTTAAAGAATGCATCCGACAAATAACTCTTAGGAGAAATCTTATGAAACGTCTTTGGGTTAGTTTTTGGGCAGTCATCATTGTTTCGTTTCTTGTTCTTGGCTGGGCGGGAATGCAGATCTATCAACAGCGCCCGCCGATTCCCGACAGAGTTGTCGCGACTGACGGAACAGTTGTGATTCCTTCCGGCGATATTGAACGCGGGCAAAATGTGTGGCAGGAAATGGGAGGGATGGAAGTCGGTTCGGTATGGGGACACGGAAGTTATGTCGCGCCGGATTGGTCTGCCGATTGGCTGCATCGCGAGGCGGTGTTCATTCTTTATGAATGGTCGGAGAACGATTTTGGAACATCGTACGATGTTCTCTCCGCCGATCAGCAAGCTTCATTGCAGTCACGCCTGACGACGATGATGAAGGAAAATACGTACGATGCGTCCAGCAATACCATCACCATTGAACCGGTCCGCATGCGTGCGTTCGAAGCCAACCTTGCACATTATTCCGGCGTTTTTGCTAACGGGCATGTCAAGTACGCGATCCCTAAAGGTGCGCTGACTGACAGAACAAAGCTTCGCGAGCTTGCCGCATTCTTTTTCTGGACATCGTGGGCGACGACGGCGCACCGGCCGAACAGCGATGTAAGCTACACGAGCAATTGGCCGCACGAATCGCTCGTCGGAAATCAGCCGACGGCTGACGCGATTGTGTGGACGGGCGTGAGCATCATTGTTCTTCTTGCCGGCATCGGCGGAATGGTGTGGTATCACGCATCAAAGATCAGCGGCACTGCGGCGCCCGTTGCGCCGGATGCCGACCCGCTCTTTAATTCTACTCCGCTGCCGTCTCAAAAAGCGGTCATCAAATATTTCTTTGTCGTTTCCGGTTTGATCCTTCTCCAAATTCTTTTGGGCGTTATCACCGCGCACTACGGAGTAGAAGGAGACTCGCTGTACGGAATTCAACTGAGCGCCATTCTGCCGTACGTTGTTACGCGGACGTGGCACACGCAGCTCGGAATTTTCTGGATTGCAACTGCGTGGCTGGCGGCGGGATTGTATATTGCGCCGGTGGTGAGCGGGCATGAACCGAAGGGACAGAAATTCGGCGTCAATGTTCTTTTCACCGCGCTGCTTGTCGTTGTTCTCGGCTCGATGGCGGGAGAATGGCTCAGCATCAATCATAAACTTTCAGAAAGCTTGTGGTTTTATTTCGGAACGCAGGGACTTGAGTACGTCGATCTCGGCAGGGTCTGGCAAATTGCACTCATTATCGGATTAGCGCTCTGGGTTTTCCTGGTCGGGCGCTGTATTGTTGTTGCGTTGAAACGCGGCGATGAAAACAAATCGCTGTTGACATTATTTTTAATTTCTGCCGTTGCTATCGGCGGCTTTTATATGGCGGGATTGATGTGGGGAAAGCACACCAATCTTTCCATCATTGAATACTGGCGGTGTGATAAACAATATTCC
>JAJYOI010000124.1 GCA_021796275.1 Bacteroidota bacterium | reverse complement strand
ATTAGATCAATAAACTGTTAAAAGCTATGCTGAGGGCTGTTATGAGAATTAAACTTTATCTTGGTCGATACTTGCCTTTTCTAATAGCAATTTCAGTTTTCTCATCATGTAAAACTGATGAAAACATCTTAGCACCGAAAGAAAATCCCTACAAGGATGAGTGGACCATCATTGATACTACAAATTCAAATATCCCTTGGGGTGGGGCCATTTCTATTGATTTTGAAAATGATATTGCCTGGCTCGTTTCTTATCCCGGAAATTATTTGTACAGTCCACCGCGTAAAAACAAAATAACAAGGTACTACGGAACGAATTGGGTTGTATATGATCAAGACAACGGTTATCCGACTGCCACTCCTTTCTGGAAAATCAAAGTTGGTAAAAGTGGAAAAGTTTATGTCGGGACTGAAACCGGCTTATTTATTTATTCCAATAATATTTGGACAAAAGAGAATTTTCAAAGCTTCGGGTTAAGCTCGTCTTGGATTTATTCTGTCTCCTTAGACGACAGTAACAATGTATGGGTTGGGACCCAAGACGGTTTATTCAAATACAATCAAATTTCGTGGCAGCGTGTGAAAATTGACTCTTCAGAAGAATATTTCAGTTTTGGGTACAGGTTGGTTAATGTAAAAAATGATTTGTTTGTAGCAATGGTCTATGGATACTCAGGTACGTCTGAAGTGTTATATTACCGCAAAGGCAGCACAGTAAAAATTTTTGACGCAACTAATTCGATACTACCAGAGAGATATATCAACACAATTGCAATAGACAATAATAATGCGGTATGGGTGGGGAGCAACGATGGCTTGTTTAGTTATGATGGATTGCAGTGGGCTAAACACGGTAATAATTTTAATTCGAGGTCGAATCTAATTAATGTAATAAAGGTTGATAAAAATAATGTAAAATGGATTGGTACTGATGGCTCAGGCGTACTGAGTTTCGATGGTAATGATTGGCAAAAATATGATGACCCATTTGGCTTAGGAATGAATGGTTTTATAGAAGACATTGGCATTGACAATTATAATAACAAATGGCTATGCACTCTTAATGGATTATTAATTCTAAACAAGTAGCCTATTGCCAGAAAGACCATTCTAATGAGAAGTCTTCTTCTATATTCTAACATAGTAGCCACAGCAATTCTTTTCGGTTGTTCCAACTCGACAGACGAAGGTGATTACATTGAATGGGCAACTCCGGTCGTCTCACAAGAAGTTAAATCAAAAACTTCTTCATTGGTTTCGTTTACAGCGCGGGCAAGCTGGGGAAGCAGCTGCGGAGGTTTTTCGCGTGCGGTTGTTGCCAAAACTGATTCCGTCTATTCAATTAAAGTATTCGGAAGACAGCCTAAAAATGCGGTATGCCTTGCTGTCATGATTTCTTTTGAAGCGCCGGTCACGATCAACATTCCTTCACCCGGAACGTACTCCTTTAAGTTTTGGCGATCAGATAGTACCACCATAGACACAACGTTCATAGTCCAATAAACTTGTTGTTCACAATTTATGAGTCCATTATGAAATCTCGTCTCACACTCATCATTTCGCTTTCTATTATCATCATTGCTGCCGTTCTGTGGTTCGCCTTCAAAGGAAAAGATACAGCGAAGGCAAGCATTTTCATCAGCCCTAAAAAAGGAGAGTTTACCGTCGTGGTTACTACCACCGGAGAGCTTCAGGCAAAAAATTCTACCCAGATTATGGGACCAACGAAAGCAATGATGGCGGGAATTTACCAGATGAAAATTTCGCGTCTCGTTGATGAAGGAACAACCGTAAAGAAAGGGGCGTTCGTTGCCGACCTCGATAAATCGGAGATCACGGACAAGTTCAAGGAATCTCAGCTTAACGTGCAAAAGCTTGAAGCACAATACTTGCAGACAACTCTCGACAGCACGCTGACTCTTTCGCAGGCGCGCGACGAGCTGGTGAATCTCAGTTACACGCGGGAAGAAAAAAAGCTCGCGTTAGAGCAGTCAACGTATGAAGCTCCCGCAATGCGCCGGCAGGCTGAAATTGACTACGAGCGGGCGCAGCGGACTTATGATCAGACACGGAAAAATTACGTGACGAAAAAACGACAGGCAATCGCTAAAATACAAGCGGTCGCAGCAGACCTGATGAAAGAACGCCAACGCCTGGAAATGTTTCAAAACACGATGAAAGAATTCACGATTGTGGCGCCCGCCGACGGCATGGTGATTTACGCGCGGGAATGGAACGGAAAGAAAAGAGTTGTCGGCTCGACAATCAATCCATGGGACCCGACCGTTGCAACGCTTCCGGATTTGAGCGAGATGGAATCCATAACGTACGTGAACGAAGTTGATATTCAAAAAATTGCTGTGGGACAGACAGTAAAACTTAAGCTCGACGCTGATCCCAACAAAACGCTCACCGGTGTTGTGAGCGCAGTGGCAAACATCGGCGAGCAGCGGCCGAATTCCGACTCGAAAGTGTTCGAGGTCCGCGTCCACGTCAATGAAACCGACAGCACACTGCGCCCTGCGATGACCACATCGAATGAAATCCTTGTTGCGCGCCGCGACAGCGCGCTTTCCATTCCGCTGGAATGTCTCCACCCTGAAGGCACGACAACGTTCATCTATAAAAAAGACGGCGGGACAACCGTTAAGCAGGAAGTGAAACTTGGCTTGATGAATGATAATGATGTAGTGATTGCTCAGGGAATTTCAGAGAAAGACGAAATTTTTCTTTCTATGCCCGAAGATGTACAAAACGCGAAAGTCGCGATGCTTCCGAAAAGCTCTGAGCCGCCGGCGGAAAACCATTCGCTTGATGGGCACGCGGCAAAATAATTTCGAGGCTTGAGATTTGCGTTTCGTGTCTGTTATTTCGCAAATCTCGGAACTCAAACCGTTGCACCCTGAATCCTAAAACGTGAATCGTTTTACTAACATGTATTTTCTTTTCCTGCAAAGCTTAAAAATTGCCATTGGGGCAATCGCGCATAACAAACTGCGCGCAATTCTCACATCACTTGGAATTATTTTTGGCGTCGGCTCAGTGATTTCCATGCTCGCTGTCGGAACAGGCGCGGAGCAGGAAATTCTTGAACAGATGAAACTTCTCGGCGCAAACAACATCATCATTACACCGATTGTTGAGCAGGAAGAAGGCAAAGTCACCGACGAAGATGCGTCAAAGAAAACGGAGAAAAAAAGGTTCAGCCCCGGATTGACGCTGCAAGACGCCGTGGGCATTCAGCAGACATTGCCGTACGTTGAGTTCGTCAGTCCGGAAGTTGTCGTTGAAACAATGGCGATCCGCGAAGGATTGAAGCGGTCGGCGAAACTGGTCGGCGTGGATTCAACGTATTTTCGCACGACGGACTTAACGCTTGCCGAAGGGCAAGTGTTTTCTGGCGCGCAGGCTGGACTTGCCGCACCGGTTGCAATTATCGGACACAGCATCAAAACAAAATTTTTTGCGCGGGAAGATCCGATCGGGCGGACAATCAAGTGCGGGAGCCTCTGGCTGACGGTCATCGGTGTGCTGGATGAAAGGACAATATCGAAAAGCAATATCGAACATCTCGGCTTGCGTAATTTCAATTATGATATTTATACTCCGATCAACACGCTGTTGCTGCGGTACAAAAACAGAACGCTCCTCACCCGCCTCGATATTCAGATGGCATCGCGCTCTTCGGGAAATAACAATGACGATGAAACGAAAAAAATGCCGAACTACAATCAACTCGACCGGCTTGTGGTGCGTGTCTCAGCAACGGAGCAAATGCCGGTGCTGGCGGAGATTATCAGCAGAATGCTTGAGCGGCGACACAACGGCGTTGTTGATTTTCAGGTCACTGTACCCGAGCAGCTTCTCAAACAAGAACAGCGCACAAAAGATATTTTCAATATTGTGCTGGGAGCTATTGCTTCCATCTCACTGATCGTCGGCGGTATTGGCATCATGAACATCATGCTCGCCTCGGTGATGGAGCGGACAAAAGAGATCGGCATCCGCCGCGCCATCGGTGCAACAAAAAAAGATGTTGTCCTTCAATTTCTCAGCGAAGCAATGATGATCAGCGTGACCGGCGGCGTTATCGGAATTGTGCTCGGATTTCTCATCAGCAGCGCCATTCAGCAATTTGCCGGTATTCTGACAATGATCACTCCGGTGTCTGTTTTCTTTTCGTTTTTCATTTCCATTTCCATCGGCATCGCGTTCGGCATTTTTCCGGCAATACGCGCCGCAAAGCAAGACCCGGTTGTTTCGCTGAGGTATGAATGAGAAAAAAAGATTCAGGGCTCAGGTCCCAAGATTCAAATGGTTCGAATTTCGAGAGCTTTGAATTCTTAGCTTTGGACTTTGAACGTGAATCTCGAAACTCAAAATTTCTTATCGTATGAAAACATCAAAAATTTTTCTCTTCCTTCTTTTCGTTATACTCGCCACAACGCAATCCACGGCACAAACAACAACGCTCACCTTGCAGGATTGTATTCTCATGGCGCGTGCAAACGGCCCGATGGGAATCATCGCACAGCGAACGTTTGAATCAAGAGAATCGAGCTACAAAGCGTTCGTTGCAACCCTTTATCCCAAGCTCAGTTTGAGCGGAGACGCGCCGGGCTATTATCGTTCCATCAACTCCATTATTCTGCCGGACGGAAGTACCGTCTTTACTCCGCAGGGACAAGCAACATCGTCGGTGGGGCTTTCCCTTCAGCAGCAAATACCGTTAACCGGCGGCTCGTTTTCAATTTCATCGGGCGTAGACAGGATTGACCTTCTCGACACGCGCTCAAAATACTACCGCTCGAACCCGTTAAGCTTCAGCTACCGGCAGCCAATCTTTCAAATCAATACGTTAAAGTGGAATGAGAAAGCACAGGATTTGCAATACCAAATGACAACGCGGCAGCTTGCCGAAGCAATGGAAGATTGCTCGATTGACATCACCAATAAATTTTTCAGCCTCTCGCTCGCTTCGATGAATGTCGAAAACGCGGCTCTGAATCTTGCCAACAACGACACGCTCTACAAAATTTCACAAGGAAGATTCAATGTCGGAAAAATCGGTGAGAACGATCTTCTGCAAAGCGAGCTCGCGTACCTTAATGCGCAAACAGAATATGAAAACGCCAAAGTTACCGAACAGCAATCGAAGCAAACACTTCTCGCCGCACTCGGGCTTCCTTTGACAACGAATATCAGCTTGCACGAACCGTCAGAAACTTCTTCGATGCGCGTTACTCCTGCCGATGCTCTTGCGCGTGCACTCAACAACCGGAGCGACATTCTCAACTTTCAACTTCAGCGGCTCACTGCCGAGCGCAATGTCGAACAGGCAAAATCAGATAACGGATTCTCTGCAGTGATGACTGCAAATCTTGGATACAATCAGCGCGCGCCGGTTTTTTATGACGCGTACCAGAATTTGTTGGATCAAAGACAATTCAGCGTTCAATTTGATTTTCCGATTTTTCAATGGGGCGCAAGAACCGACGCTGTTGACGCCGCTATAGCAGATCAGCAAAAAACGGAAACGTCTGTTGAGCAGCAGCGCATTTCACTCGAGCAGGAAGTCACGTATCAGGTTGCGCGCCTCAATCTTCTCCGAACGCAGGTTGCCGTTGCCGCCAAAGCCGATACCGTTGCCCAGCGCCGATTCGATGTAGCAAAAGATCGTTACATCATCGGGAAAATTGATATTCCCAATCTTTTTCTTGCACAGAGCGAAAAAGACAGTGCGCGAAGAGCGCGCATACAAACATTGTGGGATTATTGGTCAACGTATTTTCGCTTGCGGCGGCTGACATTGTTCGACTTCGAGAACAATAAATCGTTGGTCGCGCCTTCAACACAGTAAGATCAATTTTGACGAGCATGCTTCATTTACCGTACTTACTTCGCCGACGGTTGTTGAAATGCTTCCTGAGGAAAAATTTGGGGAAGGGAAAGATAAAACTCCAGCGCTTTCAGCGACATTCCCGCCAGGATGATGCGTATGGGATTTCAAAGCTCTGAGCGCAGCCGCTCGACAATAAAATATTTCACCTTAACGGCTCGACTCCAGAAGCCTCTTTCGGGTGAAAGGTATGAGCCCTTGTGCGTCAATGATCGCCTGGCGCGATTCGGACATCGGCAAAACGCGGAATCTCTTGCCGTTCTTTTTGTTGAGAACCTCCAAAGACGCCAGTTCCAAATCGTCTCCTTCAGATGCTTCGATGTCCGGACAGACAACCATCTGAAGACCAAGGTTGACTCCATTCTGCATGAAGATTCTCGCAAAACTTTTGGCGACGATGACCAGGTCGTAGCCTTTGAGAGTCGAAACTGCTTGTTCGCGCGAAGAACCGCATCCGAAATTCATTCCCCCAACGATAATGCTTCCAGCCGAAATCTGATTCGCTTTCAGCCTGAAGTTGAATTCGCGGTTATCGGCAAATGCGTATTGAGGCGTTTCACTCGGAAGCACCGTTGCCATAAAGCGTCCCGGATAGATGACGTCAGTTGAAACATCATCCCCGGCTTTGAGCACTACTGTTGCCAAGTTCGCTAAGCTCCTTTCGTTGGATCTGTGATAAAGCCGGTAATTGCCGACGCAGCGGCTACCGCCGGCGAACAGAGATATACTTCAGAATTCGGGTTCCCCATCCGTCCTTTGAAATTCCGATTCGTCGTCGAAAGAGCAGTTTCACCATCACCAAGGGCTCCTTCATGGACGCCAAGGCAGGGGCCGCATCCGGAATTCATCACAACCGCGCCTGCTTGCATGAACTCACCGACATAGCCTTTTGCAAGTGCCTGCAAATAAATTCTTCCTGAGGCAGGAAAAACAAGCATGCGCATGTCCTTGGCGATTTTTCTTCCCTTAAGAATTTTTGCCGCAACTTCCAGATCTTCGAGGCGGCCGTTTGTGCAGGACCCGATAACAATCTGTTGAATCTTCTTTCCACGCACTTCGGAAACCGGTTTCACATTGTCGACCGTGTGGGGACATGCGACTTGCGGCTCAAGAGTCGACACATCGATGTCAATGACTTGATCGTACAAAGCGTCACCATCCGGAGTGACCGCCGTAACGGCTTCCTTCACCCCGGCTTCGTCTCGCAAATATCGTGCGGTTTCGAGATCGGACGGAACAATACCAGCCGTCGCCCCAGCCTCAACTGACATGTTGCAGAGAACGAGCCTCCCCGCCGTCGGCATGTTTTTGATTGTCTCTCCGTGAAACTCTAACACCTTAA
>JAJYOI010000042.1 GCA_021796275.1 Bacteroidota bacterium | reverse complement strand
TTTGAGGAAGAATATTGCGTGTGACGGTTCATCGGGAAAATAAATCGGCTGATGAGGTTTGACATTATTCATCGAAGAAAGGCGGCCGACAGAATCCATTGCGGCTTCGTTCATGCCCTCGAAAAGATTGAAGTGTTTCAGGTACCAGAACTTCGTGCGGTCAGCCATAGAGATAGGAAAAGTTATTGACGAGAATTTACCACTTAATTGGTTTTAATGCAACCGTACCGCAGCAAGAAGAAGATCAGGATCGATGCGGAGTTTTGTTAATCTATCGTTACGTTAACAATATTATACCGCTGTACGGTAAAAAATGTCCACCGCACGACACATTCGGCAAATTTCGCATTGCCCGGTCGGTTGCAGGAGCTGTCGCGGGATCGGCGCCTTTCTTTACTTTCCCTCGAAAGATTCTTATTATACATCACTTACAATGAAAACAATCGCGATAGGTTCAATATCAATCGGTGGAAATCAGCCGCTGGTGCTGATTGCCGGGCCGTGCGTCGTGGAAAGCCGCGATCTTGTTCTGAAGACTGCGGAGAAAATCAAAGAAATTTGTACGCGTTTGCACGTGCCGGTAATTTTCAAATCGTCATATAAGAAAGCGAATCGTACAAGCCTTTCCGGATTTACCGGCATCGGCATGGACAAGGCGCTTTCCATTTTAGCAGAAGTGAAAAAGAATTTTGCGATGCCGATTTTGACCGATGTTCACACGGAAGAGGAAGTCACTTCTGCCGCCGAAGTTGCGGATGTTTTGCAAATCCCGGCATTTCTTTGCCGCCAGACAGAGCTTCTTGTCGCTGCAGGAAAAACCGGGAAAGTTGTGAATATCAAAAAAGGGCAATTTCTTGCGCCGGAAGATATCAAGCATCCGATTGAAAAAGTTGCTTCAACGGGCAATGAAAAAATTTTCGTCACAGAGCGCGGCGCATCGTTCGGGTATCACAATCTTGTGGTTGATATGCGCGGAATTTCCATTATGCGTTCGTTCGGTTATCCGGTAATTTTAGACGCAACACATTCAGTGCAATTACCGAGCGATGAAGAAGGAAAAAGCGGCGGTCAGCCGGAATTTATTTTTCCAATTGCCCGCGCAGGAGCGGCAGTTGGTATCAGCGGATTGTTTGTTGAAACACATCCTGATCCGGCACGCGCTCTCAGCGACGCTGCGAGCCAACTCCCGTTATCACAGTTGGAACATTTACTGACTCAGGTTTCTGCCATTGATACGTTGACCAAACACAATGGCTGGTTGTGAGTATTTTATTTCCGACAAACGGACAAGGGGAACGAGCAGCGTTCCCTCGTGCGCTGTCGGACTTTGAACGCGCAACGCTGTTATGGCTTCTGCCTGAGCAAAAAGCCGGCTACAAGAATTATCGCTGTTATATCGAATCATGGCATGTGATCGGAACGGGGCGGCGCGGCGAAGGAAATTTTATTCTGGCACCTGTTGAACCCCCCTTTGGGGACGTGACAGCGCCGGATAATTCTGCGCCGCTCGCTCAAGTGTTTGCGTATGGAGTGATTGAAATGAGCGCAGGAAGAATTTCGGCAACGTTGCGCGAAGTGCAAGAAGACCAGCTTGAATTTGAAATTGTGAATCTCGACGGCGGTACAATTCCGGAAACTTTTGAGGAACGGCGGCGATGGAGTTTTTCCGAATGGAATCCCGGTGCTCAGTGTCCGATGTGCATACAGCATGTCCGCGAAGTGAGCATTCAACGCATCGCCGGCAATTCGCTGACGCTGGCAATGTGTCCATCGGACAAGCGTTTGTGGATTTACGACGGCAACGACGGTGTTGTACATTTGATTCCGGTAACGAATTTTTACAACGAGCTGATGATGCACAAGCGCGTTCGCGATCCGCAGATTGCTCTCGACTCGCGGAATCTGTTCCGTGATCTCTCGTCATATTCCGACAGCGATCTTACGGCAGCGTTCATCGGCTACAATGCTCTTCGAAAAAAAGTCGAGCTTGGTGCAGTCGCACAAACAGAAGTGAGCCGGCGTTCTTTCTTTTCAAAATTTTTCTCGGCTCCGCCAAAAAGCTGGCGGACAGGACTGAAACCATGAGCATATCTTCGTTTGAAATTGAAAAAGGGAAAAAAGTCATCCGCATTGAAGCCGCTTCCGTTGCCGCACTTGAAGGCAGGATTGACGCATCGTTCGAGCGTGCGGTGACGTTATTGTTCGAATGCAAAGGAAGAGTGATCGTTACCGGCATGGGTAAATCCGGAATTATCGGAAGAAAAATTGTTGCAACCATGAATTCAACCGGTACCGCGGCATTTTTTCTCCATCCATCCGATGCGGTGCATGGAGATTTCGGAATGGTGCGCAGCGACGATGTTGTCATCTCTATTTCGAAAAGCGGCAACACGCAGGAGCTTGTTAAATTACTGCCGATGTTCAAGCGCGTGGGCGTGCCGATGATTGCAATGGTTGGGAACGCTCATTCACAACTTGGGCGTAATTCTGATGTTGTGCTCGATATTTCCGTTGATGAAGAAGCGTGTCCGCTTGATCTTGCGCCGACCGCTTCGACAACGGCAACGCTTGCAATGGGCGACGCGCTCGCGGTAACGCTGCTTGAAAAAAGAAATTTCAGCGCTGAAGATTTTGCGTTGTTTCATCCCGGCGGCACATTGGGCAAGCGGCTGCTTCTCAAAATAGAAGAGATGATGGTCACCGGCGATCAAGTGCCGAGGGTGCGGCTTGAGACAAACTTACGCGATACAATTCTTGAGATGACTTCGAAGCGCCTTGGCGCTACGTGCGTCACCGATCAAACCGGGACGCTGCACGGAATCGTCACCGACGGTGATTTACGGAGGCTTCTGCAAAAAAAGATGGATATATCAACGGTGTGCGCCAAAGATATCATGACAGAAAACCCCAAAACGATACGCATGGGTGTGCTTGCGTCGGTTGCGCTGCAGGAAATGGAAACATTCAACATTACTCAGCTTGTCATTGTTGATGAACAGCATAAGCCTGTCGGGATGGTACATCTTCACGATCTTGTGAAAGCCGGCTTGGGAAACGACGGAGCAGGCGCGTAATGAAAATGTTGTTCGCTGCGGCGGTATCGCTGCTGTTTCTGTGTACAGGATGTGAAGAAAAGATCCAACCGTCTGTTCTTGATAACATTTCGAATGCTACATTTCCAACACAGGAAAGCTGGAACAGCACTGTGATATTTTCCGATTCAGGAACCGTCAGAGCAATTTTGAAAGCAGGGCATATTTCTGCGTACGATAACTCGAAGCAAACGTTGCTGGATGGCGGCGTGCATCTTGATTTTTTTGATGAACACGGCGTGCATTCCTCCGTGTTGACATCTAAATCCGGCAAAGCGGATGAAAGTTCGTACAATCTGGAAGCGATCGGCAACGTTGTCGTTACATCAGACAGCGGCGTCGTCGTGCGCACAGAGAAGATGTTCTGGGATAATAAACGGCAGCAGATTTATTCGGATGATTTTGTGCGCATCACGTCGCCGAAAGAAACGCTGCAAGGAACTGGTTTTGAGTCGGATCAGAGCCTGCATAATTACCGCATTTTCAAAGTAAGCGGAAGCGCCAAATCACAGTGAGCCGAATCCCACATAGGCAGCCATGGAAAACAGTCTGCGCTCTCGGCGCACTTTTTTTTCTTGCGGCACTGCCATCATTGTCACAGTCCAACTCGACAAACGAGCGTATCACTCTCGATTATGCCGATGAATTCGTCGGGCGGCAGATCAACGGCGAAGATGTTCGCGAATTGAACGGCCATGTACGGCTCTCGCAAGGCAATGTAAAAGTCTGGTGCGATAAAGCGATTCAATATCTTGCGCGCAACGAAGTTGATCTGATCGGTAATGTAAAGGTGGTGCGCGATACGGTGACGCTTACAGCGCGGCGGGGGAAATATTTCGGCAATGAGAAAAGGGCTGAAGGTGAAGATGATGTCCGGATGGAAACAAAGCATATTGTGCTGCTCGCAGATTTTGGAACGTATTACCTTGATGAGAAAAGGGCGTTCTTTCACCAGCGCGTGCGCGTGATTGATTCCACCACAACAATCTTCAGCGACGAGCTGACCTATTTTGAAAAAGAGCGCAAGTCCATTGCAGTGCATCATGTGCGTGTTGAGAACAGCGAGAATGATGTAGTTCTTTTCGGCGACTATCTTGAACATTTCGATGCCACGCACTACACGAAGCTGACGCAAGAGCCGCGCCTGATGAAGATTGATACATCGGCAAGCACGACAGCAGGCGCGAAACAAAAGATTGATACGCTCGTTGTGAAAAGCATCGTGATGGAATCGTACGATGATTCTACTAAAAAATTAATTGCGACGGACAGCGTCGAAATTGTGCGTGGACCGCTGGCAGCACGGTGCGGCGTGTTGTATTACTTTACGAAGAAAGATGAGATTATATTGTACCGCCAGCCGGTTCTGTGGTACGACGATAATCAGGTTACCGGCGACACGATCTCGCTCGATCTAGAGAAGAACAAGTTAAGGTTCGCCCACATTCTGAATCGTGCGTTCGCTATTTCACTGAGCGACAGCGCATATCCTTCACGTTATAACCAGCTTACGGGAAGGAAAATTGACATGGAGTTTGTTAACGAAAAGCTTCACGAGATTCATGTCAGCAGGAACGCAGTCAGCTTATATTATTTGTACGACGGTAAGGATCCGAACGGTGCGAATCAAACAAGCGGCGACGCCATTACAATGTCATTTGAAAACGGCAAGCTTGATTATATCCGCGTGCTGAAAGGAATTGAAGGGATGTACTATCCTGAGAATATGTTGAAACACGGCGTCGAAAAATATAACCTCGATGGTTTCGCTCTTCGCTCCGACCGGCCGAAATTTGAAAATGTTTTTTCACGAAAGAACAACCTGTGATGACTGATTCAGAACAACTGCCGGGCAATGACGACGGAAAAAACGCACAGAGCGGCACTTCGCGGCGGACTCTTCGTGCGCAGCATCTGGTAAAACGGTACAAGAAACGCGCAGTTGTCCGCGATGTTTCTGTAGAAGTACGGCAAGGAGAAATTGTCGGTTTGCTCGGGCCGAACGGCGCGGGAAAAACAACGACGTTCTACATGATTGTCGGAATGATCCGCCCGTCGGAAGGGAAAGTATTTTTCGATGAACAGGATATTACAGGTATGCCGATGTACAAACGGGCGCGCGCCGGTATCGGATATTTGCCGCAGGAGGCGTCGGTATTTCGAACGCTGACTGTGCGTGACAACATTCTTGCGGTTTTGCAAACAACAAAGCTGTCGGTCAATGAACAATCGGAACGGTGCGACCATCTGCTTGAAGAATTCGGATTGGGCTATCTTGCGAAAAGCAAAGGGTACATGCTTTCCGGCGGCGAACGGCGGCGAACGGAGATCGCACGCGCATTGGCGACCGATCCGAAATTTATTCTTCTCGACGAGCCGTTCGCGGGAATTGATCCGATTGCCGTGGAGGACCTTATGAAGATTGTAACGCACTTGCGCGAGCGCGGCATCGGCGTGCTCATCACCGATCATAACGTGCATGAAACGTTATCCATTACCGACCGCTCGTACCTGTTGTTCGAAGGACAAATTTTGAAAACGGGAACGGCGGAATTTCTTGCCAATGATCCCGAAGCGCGTAAGCTGTATCTTGGCGAAAGTTTTAAGCTGGATCGTTACGAATAACTATGGAAAAGGAAGGATGCTATGGTTGTTGTTGTTGAACAGAATGCTTCTGAAAAAGATATTGAAGGTATTATTAGAGTGCTGCACGATTATGGATTCGATGTGCACCGCTCCACCGGTGTGAATCAGACCGTGCTCGGTGCTATCGGAGTGAAACCGGATTTTGATACACGCCAGATCGAATTGCTTCCGGGTGTCGCGCATGTGTACCGCATTACCGAACCGTACAAACTTGCGAGCCGTTCGTTCAAACCGGAAAACACTGTCCTCGATGTTCGCGGGGTGAAGATCGGCGGGAAAGAAATAATTGTCATGGCTGGACCATGTTCGGTCGAAAACGAGAAACAGATTTTTACCATCGCAAAGAGCGTTGCGGAAAGCGGCGCGAAATTTCTCCGCGGCGGAGCGTTCAAGCCGCGCACATCGCCGTACGCGTTTCAAGGAATGGGAGAAGAAGGGCTCAAGCTTCTTCGGCGGGCAGCGGATGAATTCGGATTGCTGGTGATTACCGAAGTGATGGACCGCGGGCAGATCGAATTGGTCGAACAATACACGGACGTCATTCAAATCGGCGCGCGGAATATGCAGAACTATACTTTTCTCAAAGAGCTTGGCAAAACGTCAAAGGCAGTGATGCTCAAGCGCGGACTTTCGGCGACGTTTGAAGAATGGCTGATGTCGGCGGAATATATTCTTTCCGGCGGCAACAAGCAGGTCGCGCTCTGCGAGCGCGGCATCCGCACATTTGAAACCGCAACGCGCAACACCATGGACATCAGCTCAATCCCGGTGATTCATGCAAAGAGCCATCTTCCTATCATTGCCGATCCGTCACATGGCATCGGCATCCGCGACAAAGTGATTCCGATGACGCGCGCGGCAGTTGCCGCCGGTGCGGACGGCATTATTGTCGAAGTGCATCACGATCCCGACCATGCCTTATCTGACGGAGCGCAATCGCTGTTCCCGCATCAGTTTGCGGAATTGATGAAGCAAATCCGCCTCATCGCAGAAGCCATCGGCAGAAAAGTTGCCTGACATACCACGAATGAAATCTTCCTTAGCACATTCGCCGCAGCGAATTGCGGTTATCGGACTTGGAGTTATCGGCGGCTCGCTTGGTTTGGCGATTAAACATTATCGTCCGGAGATTCATGTTGTCGGGTTTGATACGGGGACGGTGATGGATCGTGCACGGAAGCGCGGCGCGATTGACAGTGCTGCGAAGACGTTGAAACATGCTGTCGAACGCGCCGACATTGTTTTTCTTTGCACACCAATTTCCACAATTCTTTCACTGCTGCCCCGCGTTGCACGTTTCATTCAGCCGCACGCCGTCGTTACAGATGTTGGCAGCGTTAAGGGAATCATTCAAGCTCGCGCGAAGAAGCTTTTTACGTCGAAAGGGGCATTCATCGGCGGACACCCGATGGCGGGTTCGGAGGGAAGCGGCATTGAATACGCGGATGCCTTGTTGTTTCAAAATGCGGTCTATGTGTTGTGCCTTGAGAATGGAAAAAATCCGGCAGTAAAAACACTTGCAGCGTTGGTGCGATCAATCGGCGCGCGGGTGATGGTGATGAATGCAAACGAACATGACCGCATTGCAGCAACAATCAGCCATCTGCCGCAGCTTCTTGCCGTGACAATGATGAATCTTGCAGGGCAAAAGAACCGGTCGAACCCGGAATTTTTACAGCTTGCGGCGGGGGGATTCCGCGATATAACGCGCATCGCTTCAAGTCCGTTTCCAATGTGGAAGGATATTCTCCGCTACAATCGTACACAGATCGCTTCTGTTGTGAAAGAGATAGCGTCGCAGCTTCACGTAATGGAAAACGATGTTCGGCTGGATAAGCCTGCGCACCTGCTCCGAAAATTCCGCTCTGCAAAATCTCTTCGCGATGCTATTCCGAAAAACAGCAAAGGATTTCTCCACCCGCTGCATGATATTTATGTGTGGGTGAATGATACGCCGGGAGCTTTGTCGCGAATTACCACAGCGCTGTTTCGCGCCGGTATCAACATTCACGATATCGAGTTGCTGAAAATTCGTGAAGGAGAAGTCGGCACGTTTCGCTTCTCGTTTGATTCAGCCGAAGATGCGCGGGCGGCGAAGCGCACGCTCTTGAAAACTTTTAAATTAAAATTACAATAAAAAACATTCTAACAAATATCATGCACAAACAAGAAGAGCGCTTCGCTCAGCATGACTATTTGTGTAACCCCATTTTTTTGAGAGGTATTCTTTTGAAAAAACTCTTCCGCTTTATTTTTTCCTCCGCTGTCATTCTTCTTCCTGCATCGCAGGCATTTTCATGGGGAAGCCAAACGCACAAATTTATCAACGAGCATTCGGTAGTACATTTGCCGCCTTCGATGTCTCTGTTCATCAATAACTCTCAGTTTCTCCGCGACCACGCGCCCGACGCCGATACGAGAAAGAGTTCTGATCCGACGGAAAGTCCGAAACACTTCATTGACATCGAAGACTATCCGGAATACGCGACGGGCACGCTTTCGCATAATTACGATTCGCTGGTGCAGGCGCACGGACTTTCGTTTGTGACGAACATTGGTACAGTGCCGTGGGCGGCAATCTGGTCAATGGATTCGCTGACAGCCGCGTTGAGAAGATTAGACACTGCGAGCGCATTACAGTTTGCCGCAGACCTCGGTCATTATGTTGCGGATGGGCATCAACCGCTCCACGTCACTTCAAATTATGACGGGCAAAAAACCGGCAACGGCGGCATTCACAGCCGGTACGAGTCGAGCATGATGAACACCTATCTCAGTACTATTACCATCACTCCAACGCAGGTTCATTATGTTGAGAAGCCGATTGATTTCGTTTTCAATTATATTTATGGAGCGCATGTGTATGTGGATTCCATTCTCGCTGGAGACACGTATGCGAAAACGCAATCAGGCGGAAGTTACAACGCCGTCTATTATACGGCACTCTGGGCAAAAACCGGTGCGTTGACACAGAAGCAGGTGCAGGATGCAACAGTAGATTTGGCGGATCTTTATTACACAGCGGCAGTCAATGCAGGAATTATTTCGCCGCCGAAGGAATATTTCGCATTCTCTGTTTCGAGCCTTTCTTTCGGCAATGTGCTTCTTGGTTCGAGCCGTGTGGACAGCTTTTATGTCGCAAACACCGGTTCGGCAGTTTTGACAATTGATTCGGTGAAAACGGCGACGACGCTCTTTGCAATAACGCCGGCAAGTGCCACGATCAACCCATCAGACAGCGCAAAATTTTATGTTCTCTTCTCGCCGATTGCCACTGAGTCCGTGAAGGATACGGCTTTTTTCTATGACAACGCCGGCGGAAGTCCGCACGAAATTATGCTTGATGGAAACGGAACTCTCACGGCAGTGGGAGCGCAGCTTGTAATGCCACATGCGTTTTCGCTTTCACAAAATTATCCGAACCCGTTCAATCCGACGACGCAAATACGGTTCGAGACTCCGGTCTCAGGGTTCGTGGTGTTGAAAGTGTTCGATGCCATCGGGCGCGAAGTTGCTATTCTTGTGAACGAACAGAAATTGCCGGGAACGTATGAAGTGCAATTCGACGGCAGCAAGTTTGCGAGCGGGGTTTATTTTTACCGGCTGCAGGTCACGAAGGAGTTCTTTGGTGCTGGAAATTATACAGCGATAAAGAAGCTGACGCTGTTGCGTTAAATTCCTGTTCTCTGCAGTCGTTACATCTCATACGTTAGCAGAAAATTGTGGGGCCAAGGGAGTCAATTTTTAACTCAAAGAAAAAACATTGATGAGATAGAAAGGAGCGCAACGATATGAAACAGCTCGAGAATAAAGTTGCTATTGTAACCGGGGGCGGTTCGGGTATTGGCCGGGAGGTTGCATTGCACTACGCAGCCGAAGGTGCGAAAGTTGTGGTTTCCGATGTTAACGAGTCGGGCGGCAACGAAACGGTTGCATTGATCAAAAAGAATTCAGGAGAAGCCCTCTTCGTCAAAGCCGATTCATCACGACCGTCTGACAATGCAATGCTCGTTCAGCGCGCTATTGAACGGTACGGAGCACTTCACATTGCCTGCAACAATGCCGGCATCGGCGGACCGTCAGCTTCCACCGGCGAGTACCCGATTGACGGATGGGATAAAGTGATCAGCACTAATCTCTCCGGTGTTTTTTATGGAATGCGGTACCAGATTCCCGCGATGTTGAAAGCAGGAGGCGGCGCGATTGTCAACATGGCATCCATTTTAGGGCAGGTAGGATTTCGAAACGCCCCGGCGTACGTTGCTGCCAAGCACGGCGTTGTCGGTCTTACGAAGAACGCTGCGCTGGAATATGGAATGCAGAACATCCGCATCAATGTTGTCGGGCCGGCATTCATCAAGACACCGTTGATCAAAGACATTGATGAAAAGTTTCTCGTTCCTCTCCACCCAATGGGCCGAATAGGAATGCCGGGTGAAGTGGCTGAATTGGTGCTCTTCTTAAGTTCTGAAAAAGCATCATTTATCACAGGCGGATATTTTGCCATTGACGGCGGATACCTTGCTCAATAATTGCAATGCCGGAAAATGATGAGTGATTCTCATTTGGACATTGACATTTGAAGGGACCGGCGGGAAAACAAAAGTGACGCTGACTCATCGGGGGTTAAGAAGCATTCCTTCCGGATTGCAATTCCGATTTAACGAAAGAGAGTTCTATCAGAGGTGGAAACGATTGATCAGTAATAACCTGAAGGAATTTATTGAATCAATTATCGGTTAAATCTTAGAGGAACTATTATGGCTGAAAACAACGATCTTCAAACCCGCAAAGGAGCCGCCACGCACTTCCTGCAACTCGTCGCGGCGGGCCGCATTGAGGAAGCTTATCAGAAATATGTTGACATGCAGGGGAAGCATCACAACCAGTTTTTTCCTGCTGGTTTTCCGGCACTGCAAAAGGCGATGATAGAAAGCCACATCCAGTTTCCGAAAAAGCAATTCACAATCAAAAATGTGCTGGGTGACGGCGACTTTGTCGCCGTTCATTCGCATCTTGTGTTGAGTCCGGGCGAGAAAAGCATGACGGTAGTGCACATGTTTCGATTCCGCAACGGTAAGATTACAGAAATGTGGGATCTCGGCCAGGCGGTGCCTCCGGATTCTCCTAATATAGATGGGCCGTTCTGAACTATTTGAGAAGCTCAGAAGTTAAGGGATAAAGAAGATTTGCCGGTAACGTTACCATTGTAACTTCGGATAGACCAAGAGGAAAATAAAGCTCTGGAATTCTTGTGATCTCTTCGCCAGCCGCTCATGAATGAAAGCACTTCACAAAATGTCCGTAAAATTCTGGACGACATCTATCGTACAGAATCGCGCCGCGTACTCGCCACGCTGATCCGCCTGCTTGGTGATTTCGATACTGCTGAAGATGCAATGCACGATGCGTTCAGTGCGGCGTTGGATCAATGGCAGCGGGACGGCGTGCCTGCAAATCCCCGGGCATGGCTGGTTTCCGCGGGCCGCTTCAAGGCGATTGACCAGATTCGCCGGCGCACAAAGTTTGAGACATCACTTGAACCTTTTATCGAGCAGATCGGAAATGCGGCGGCAGACGAACCTGAGCCCGATCATGAAGGAATTGAAGATGACCGGCTGCGTTTGATTTTTACCTGCTGCCATCCGGCGCTGCGGCCGGATGCGCGCGTTGCGCTGACATTGCGGGAGGTCTGCGGTCTCACAACAGAGGAGATAGCACATGCCTTTCTCACAACACCACCGACGTTAGCACAGCGCATCGTACGTGCGAAGGCGAAAATACGCGATGCACGTATTCCTTATGAGGTACCGTCAAAGGAAGATTTGCCGGATAGGCTGGAAGTTGTGCTTCAGGTTATTTATCTGGTTTTCAACGAAGGATATTCAGCATCATCGGGCGACGCGGCGACGCGCCCTGATCTTTCAGACGAGGCGATTCGTTTGGGGCGTCTTCTTAAAGAATTGCTGCCGGATCCGGAAGTGCTTGGACTTCTCGCGTTGATGTTGCTTCATGAATCGCGACGGTCCGCTCGCACATCGCCAGCCGGTGAGATTATTCTTTTGGAAGATCAGAATCGCTCTCTTTGGAATCGTGAACTGATTGCGGAAGGAACAGCGCTGGTAGAGCGGTCATTGTCTTCCCAGCAGTTCGGTCCGTACACGTTGCAGGCGGCAATAGCGGCGGTGCATGCCGAGGCATCTGCCGCGGCTTCAACGGACTGGGCGGAGATTGTCGGATTGTACAGCTTGTTGTTGCGTATGACTCCATCGCCTGTTGTTGAACTTAATTGTGCTGTGGCAGTAGCGATGCGCGACGGTTCTTCAGCAGGTCTGGAAATCATTGATTCCATTCTTGCGCGAGGCGATTTAGTTGATTACCATTTAGCGCACTCGGCACGCGCGGAATTATGCCGGCGGTTAGGAAGAACAGAAGAAGCCCGTGCCTCATACGAGCGCGCACTTGCACTGGCACAGCAGGAACCGGAGAGAAGGTTTCTCGAAAAACGTTTAAACAAATTACAAAGCTGAATAATGAACCAATCAGACATAGCCAAACTGCGATTGTTTAATCAGCAAATCACAGCAAAGAAATTCACTTCTGCCAAAGAGATTGTAGCGTGGATGGGTGCGATGCAGGCACAGGATTTTCCGATGGCGAAATTGGCTGTCGGGGTGCGACTTCCAAACGCGACTGACAAAATGATCGAGGCAGCGTTGGACAAAGGAGAAATCCTTCGCACACATCTCATGCGTCCCACGTGGCATTTCGTTTCCGCGGACGATATTTATTGGATGCTCGAACTCACAGCACCGCAGATTATCGCTTCAATGAAATTCAGAGAAAAATGGCTGGGGCTCACGAACACGATTCTTGCGAAAAGCAATCGTGTTATAGAAAAAGCATTGACTCCGGATAAGCATTTGACTCGTGATGAGCTCGTTGCCGAACTCACCAAAGCAAAGATCAGAACTGACGAGAACAGAGCGTCACATCTTTTCATGCAAGCGGAACTGGAGGGACTAATTTGCAACGGAAAAACGAACGGGAAAAAGCAAACGTACGCGCTTCTTGAAAAAAGAGTCGCGAAAAAGAAAATTCTTGGAAGAGAAAAATCATTGGCGGTCCTTGCTCAAAGATATTTTTCCAGTCACGCTCCCGCAACGGTGCAAGATTTTTCATGGTGGTCTGGCTTGTCAATGACAGATGCAAGGAATGCACTGGATATGATTAAATCTAAGCTCGTCACCAAGACTATCAATGGAAATACGTACTGGCTCCCCGACTCTTTTTCTCTTCCGCAAAAAAACAATTCCATTTTTCTCCTCCCCGCTTACGACGAATTCCTCATTAGCTATGCGGACAGAAGCGCGAGCATCGCCGAAAAACATCAAAGAGTTTCTGTTTCAGCGAACGGTATCTTCCACCCTCCGATTGTGATTGACGGTAGAGTTACCGGCTTGTGGAAGCGAACGATTGAGAAAAAAAGACTTGTCGTGGAGACGAACTTCTTTCGCGCACACAGCAAGAAAGAGAAACAAACCATTTACTATGCGGCTGAAGGCCTTGGACGATTTTTGGGGGTGGAAGAGGTACACTGTAGATTTTAAAGCGACAATTTTTTCGTCGCTGTCGAATTCCTGTTTCCTCAAACGACTATTTAGTGTAAACAACAATTCAACCAAACTAAAAAGGAGATACAACAATGAGATTCATGATGTTTATGATTCCGCCGGAATATCAACCGGATGCATCGCCGAAACAAAAAGCCGGTGCGAATTTTGCTCCGCCAGCCGAAGCCGTCGCCGCAATGATGAAATACAATGAAGAATTGGCAAAAGCCGGAGTGCTCATCTCGCTCGACGGACTTCATCCGTTGCTGAAAGGTGCGCGTGTCACATTCAAAGGCGGAAAGACAACTGTCACCGACGGACCTTTTATCGAAGCAAAAGAAGTGGTTGGCGGTTATTGGCTCATTGATGTAAAGTCGAAAGAAGAAGCTATCGAATGGGCGAAGCGTTGTCCGGCAGTAAAAGTCCACTCTGGTGCCGTCATCGAGGTTCGGCAGATATTTGAAACATCAGAGTTTCCTGAAGATGTTCAAAAAGTGGCAGAGAGTTCCGTGGTGCGTGAAGCACTTGAAAAGCAAAAACAGACCGCATAAGTAATAAAAAGAAGCCGCAGATTCCACATGTCCGGCTCCTTCGAATTACCGGAGAATGACAATGAAATATATTTGTCTTGGATACATAGATGAGAAAGTCTGGGAGAAGATGTCGCAAAATGAGCAGAACGCTTTCATGGATCGTTGCTTTTCGTATGATGATGAATTGAAAAAGAGCGGCTGTTTTGCGAATGGTGAAGCGCTCCAAGGTGCGCGGAACGCTGCGACACTGCGATGGAAGAATGGCAGAGTTTCCGTCACCGATGGTCCGTTTGCTGAAACTAAAGAACAGTTGGGCGGCATCATGGTGCTCGAAGCAAATGACTTGAACCATGCTATCCAATTGATGTCGAAACATCCATCGCTTTCGATGGGTGGCGGATGTTGGGAGATTCGACCCACTGCGGATCTCTCTGCAATGGTGCAAGAAAGTGAAGCGCGGCGTAGAACAAGGGAAGAGAGAATATTATGAAATACATGTTGCTAGTGTACCTTGATGAAAATGCTTTAAGCGAGACCGAACGGCAGTCGTGTTACCGCGACTCGGCAAAGCTTGCGCAGGATCTCAATGCGAGCGGCCAATATATTGATGCGTCACCGCTGGAACTTACTCCGACGGCAACTAGCGTCCGGCTGCGGAATGGGAAACGGCTCGTTACTGACGGTCCTTTTGCGGAAACGCACGAGCAGCTTGGCGGATATTATTTGATCAACGCCAAAGATCTCGATGAAGCGATCGGCATTGCTGCGCGGGTTCCTGTGGCACGGATGGGAACAATTGAAATCCGCCCGGTGATGGAAATTTCCGGTCTGCCGGAAAGTTAGCGCAAAGGGCATTGCCGCTTATTTTATAAATGAAGAAATTGGCTTCAAGGCAGCAATTTGTGGCTCATGAATTCATATTCACATAAAACATTTAGAGAAGACGTTATGAAAAAGATAGCTCCGTTTTTGTGGTTCGATAACCAAGCAGAAGAGGCGGTAAGATTTTATACCTCTCTCTTCAAGAATTCGGCGATCAAGGGCGACGTTCGCTACGACGACGAAGGAGCAAATGCGTCCGGAAGACCAAAAGGAACGGTGATGACAGTTCCGTTCCAGATCGAAGGGCAAGAGTTCGTAGCGCTCAACGGCGGACCGATATTCAAGTTCACGCCGGCAGTATCGTTTTTCGTGAGCTGCGAAGCGCATGAAGAAATTGACAAATTATGGGATACATTTTCCGAAGGCGGGAAGGTGTTAATGGAGTTCCAGCAATATCCATTCAGTGAAAAGTTTGGATGGCTTCAGGATAAATTTGGCCTTTCCTGGCAATTGAATTTAGGACGCCGTGCGCAAAAGATCGCACCGTTTTTATTGTTTGTCGGGAAGCAGCACGGCAAAGCCGAAGAAGCGATGAAACTTTATATCTCCTTATTCAAAAATTCGAGTATTAGCCGCGTAGAGCGATACGGTGCAGGCGAAAGCGGAGCCGAAGGAACTGTAAAACATGCCGTGTTTTCATTAGGCGGACAAGAGTTCATGGCAATGGACAGCAATCTGGATCATCATTTCACTTTCAACGAGGCAATCTCATTTGTCGTCAACTGCGAGACGCAAAAAGAGGTGGATTATTATTGGGAAAAGCTTTCCGCCGGCGGCGATGAAAAGGCACAGCAATGCGGCTGGCTGAAAGACAAATATGGTGTGTCGTGGCAAATCGTTCCAACTATTTTGCCCGAGCTGTTGCAGGATAAGAATCCTGTGAAATCACAGAGAGTGATGAAAGCAATGCTCCAGATGAAAAAGATTGACATCGACAGTTTACAGAGAGCATACGAACAACGATGATGGAACACAAATCAGAAAACTCAACAACAACAGGAGGGTAAAAGTCATGGCAACATTCAATCCGTATTTGAACTTCCCGGGAAACACCGAAGAAGCATTCAACTTCTACAAATCGGTATTCGGCGGAGAGTTCATTGCAATCCAGCGTTTCAAGGAAACTCCAGTGGCGGACAGAGTGCCTGCAAACGAACAAAACAAGTTAATGCATGTTGCACTTCCGATTGGAAAAGGAAATGTGCTTATGGGTACAGACGCTCTTGAATCAATGGGACACAAACTCACATTCGGAAACAATTTCAACATTTCGATAGAGGCCGACAGCAAGGAGGAGGCAAAGAGATTGTATGACGGACTTTCCGCCGGTGGCAAAATCGAACAGCCGCTCAAGGACGAGTTCTGGGGAGCGTACTTCGGAATGTTTACCGACAGATTCGGAATTCACTGGATGATAAATTACACGTATCCCAAACAGAAGTAATTCTTTGCGATCAGGAAGCTCAAAAGGAATGTTAGCGATGGAAAGTAAACCGAAAACAATTGACGAATACCTTGCGGCGTTAAGCGATGACAAGCGAACAGCATTAGAAAGGCTCCGAAAGATCATCAAAGCCGTGGCATCGAAAGCTGAGGAGTGCATCAGTTACCAAATGCCGGCATTCAGGATCGACGGAAAGATACTCCTGTGGATGGGTGCGGGCGCAAATCACTGCGCATTCTATCCCGGCGGTATCGTGGAACAGTACAAGGATGAGCTTAAAGGATACAAGACCAGTAAAGGGACGATTCAATTTCAGCCCGACAAACCAATACCCGTTGCGCTTGTGAAGAAAATTGTGAAGGCGAGAATTGCGGCAAATCAGAAAGAGGTATCGAAAGCAAGATGAGAAAATTCGTCTTAGCAGTAAACGTTTCGCTCGATGGATTGGGCGACAGAATTGATCTGAAACTTGCAGAGACAAAGCAGTTTAATTCAGGTATTGTTGCGCTCCATTATTTGTTTGAGAAGAAATAACGCGGAAAGAAAAACCATTGTCGCTTTGTGGAACGATTTGCACGGGAGAGGCTGTTCTATGTGGAGTATTTTGTGAACTTCACTAACAGAAAAGAAGAATTCCAGATTATGACTAACGGTGCATTGTGAATACCGAACCTGCGATAATTTCCGGCGCACCAAATGCGCTCTCTCTGAAAAAAGCGATTAAGCTGCGTCATGCAGTGGCTTTATATGTTAGCTCCGTTCTTGGTTCCGGGGTGCTGGTTCTGCCCGGACTCGCGGCACAACTTGCGGGACCCGCGTCGCTTATTGCGTGGGTTATTCTCTCGCTTGCAAGCTATCCGTTTGCTTATACCTTCGCGTCACTTTCATCCCGCAATCCGGAATCGGGAGGAATCTATGCATTTGCTAAAGAAAGCTTCGGCTTACCGGTTGCAACGGTGACAGGCTGGCTGTTCGCTTTCTGGTATATCACAGGCGGCCCCGCAGTCACGCTGATCGCCGCGTCGTATCTCGCGTACGCATTTCCGATGAGTCGGTTTGCAGTCTTTTTTGTCGCCGGAGGCGTTATCATTCTCGCATTTGTCGTCAACTATCGGGGAATTGTTTTCAGCAATAAAATTCAATTGGCGGTGGTCGCTTCGATTGTCGGTTTGCTGGTTGCTGCGGTGTTCTTGTCTCTCGGTTCGGTTTCGATGAACAATTTTTCTCCATTCCTGCCGAACGGACTGTTGCCGGTAGGAACAGCCGCTGCGCTTATCTTCTGGTCGTATCTCGGCTATGAAAATGTATCCAACGTTGCGGAAGAATTTGAAAACCCGAAGCGCGATTTTCAACGCAGCATTGTTCTCAGCGTTCTCCTGATCAGCGGATTGTACATTGCAATTGCATTCGTCACTGTCGGCACGCTTTCGTACAAGTCCGGCGGCAGCATCGCACCGTTTGCAGCGATCTTCTCCGGTGTGATGGGAGTTCACGGAGCGATTGGGACGGCGCTGTTAGCGGTTATCATTATTTTTGCCACGGTGAATGTGTACACTGCGGGCATGTCGCGGGTAATTCTCGCCGTTGCGAGAGACGGTGGTCTGCCGAAAGAATTGAATTACATTGATCCGAAGAGCGGCACTCCCGCACGCAGTCTGATGATGCTGTCGGGCTTGTCAATGCTGATGCTGTTCGTCTATTATTTCTTCGATGTGGACCTTCAGACCGCATTGCTTATTCCGAGCGGCGCGGCGATCATCGTGTATATCATCGGGTCGGGAGCGGGAATCAAACTTCTGAAAGAGCGGGGAGCGAAACGGATGCTACCGTGGATATCACTGGTCATCTCAATCGGCGTGTTTCCGTTTGTCGGCACGCTTGCGCTGGCATCGATCCTGATGGCGGTTCTTGCGTTCGTCTATGCACGGAGACGAGCCTCTCTGCAAAACGCACAAGTGAATTCCGCCGGGGAATACAACGAAAGCGCATGAGATGAGAAAACTCTACCTGTTCAACATGACGACGCTCGATGGTTTCTTTGAAGGGCGGAATAACGATATCAGCTGGCATAACGTGGATGAAGAATTCAATGAGTTCGCCGTTGAGCAATTACAAACGACGGATATTCTTCTCTTCGGACGCGTGACGTACGAACTTATGGCACGGTACTGGCCGACGCCAACCGCACTCAAGAACGACCCCATCGTTGCTGAAAAGATGAATTCGATTTCCAAAATTGTTTTCTCGCGGACGCTGGAAAAAGCAGAGTGGAATAATACACGATTGGTTGCAAAGAATATCGGGGAGGAAGTTTCGAAACTAAAGCAGCAGACCGGAAAAGATATTGCGATCTTTGGCAGCGCTGATTTGGCTTCAACATTTATGCAATTGGGATTAGTTGATGAATACAGGATCATGGTGAACCCTGTTGTATTAGGCAGCGGCACGCCGTTGTTTAACAATATTCATGAGAAGATTCATCTGAAACTTCTGAAGACAAAAACATTTCGTTCCGGAAATATTTTATTGTATTACGAGTCTGCCTAACGGCAGGCAGTCCTGCCCCAAAATAAGAAGGTTGTTTTACAAGGAGAGAACGGGGGAGCAACCTCACTGCCCTGTGAATCTATTTGATCGTCCCGCGAATCTGTGAAGTTTTCCAACTGGGCGTACGCTATTTTCGTTGTTTTTGTGCGGTTTTCCGGTTTTGCGGTGACAGTTTTGAATTGGATTTGTCATGCCCGGGTACCGGTGATGCTAAAGCACCGCTTCTCTTTTTTGCGATAGATACATATACGCACACCTCTGGCGTGGTCTGCGATGCACGCTTCTGGCGTGATCTTCGACTTGATGTTCGGTGCGTTAATTTTTATATTGACCGTGTCAATTTTGACGGCAGTTTTGAATCGCGAAGGGAACAAAACATGCTCTTACCTAAAAAAGAACTTACCGAGTTACTTACCACATTGGACTAATAAACTTACAAACAACAAGCGAACTTCCATGCCAATACCAGATTACCAAAGTATAATGCTGCCGCTACTCCAACTTCTTCATAATGGAAAGGAATATACATTTCGAGACGTTGTTGAGATATTGGCGGATCAATAACAATATTTCGGATATTATCGCTGAAAGGATTAATTCGTTGCATGTAACGCTTACAACTAACGGAGGTTTTATGAAAAGCATACAAGATGTCGCTCGCTGCGTCATGTTCTATTTTCTTGCTTTCGGACTTGCCGTTCTTATCGCCGGCTGCCCGGCGCGCTCTCTACAGCCGTTGTTTGCAGAAAAAGATGTTGTCTTCAATCCTCTCATTCTCGGCACGTGGGTGAATAAAGGAGACGTGTACACGTTTCGGCAAGCGGGAGAAAAGGATTACGAGGTTGTAGTACGTCCGGATACATCTTCAAACAAAGGTGTTGACAGCGTAGTGTACACTGTGCAATTAGGCAAGCTTGGAAATTCATGGTTTCTCGATTCTTCTCCCGAAGGAGACCCGCGCGATTTCCATTTATTAGCGGCGCACATCATTTCAAAATTTGAGCTTCAATCGGCAGATTCGTTCAGCATCGCATCGCTTGAAAGCGATTGGCTAAAGAAAAAAATTGACGACGGCTCAGTGACGGCAGCTCATGTGAATCGCGATGGAGACATTATTCTTACCGGAGCGACGGACGAGCTTCAACAGCTTGTGAGCCGCTATGCGGATGACAGCGGTGCGTTTCCGAATCCGGGTGAGTTTGTCCGCGTGAAATAAAAACATGAAATAATGATCTTGTTTTTTCATTCTCAGCGTCATGTGAGCTTTGCTTACGTGACGCTTTTGTTTATACAGCTTGTGCCACGCTTCAGCAGTTGACTTTTTCGATGGAGATTCCGAAATTGGCACATCCAGTGTAAAAATTCGTGTACTGTGGTCACACCCTTCTTTTCCGCCAACCTCTCCGCCATCTTTCCGCCTAAGGCGGATCAGCCTGTGGCTGATTGGGCGGAAGGCGGATCAGTCTACGATTGAGCCAGTGTTCAGCAAGAAAATAGATTTCCGAAAAGCTCATGCGCAGTTTTTTCCGTTTGCATAGCATGATTTAACAATTCATTCATGATTTGACGGAGGTATAGTATGAGGCGTTGGCTCATCAGAGTATCATTCGGGATTGTCGGCGCGGCGGCAGTGTGCCTTCTTTTTGTCTGGACAGGGACACTGAGCCCGCTTAATAGCTCTCCGAATCCTGATCAATCGGAACGATCGATGTCTCTTGGCAAAGCGATTTATCAATCGAGGTGCGCGATCTGCCACGGAGACGACGGCAAAGGTGAGGGCAGAGCGGCGGCGCTTCTCAATCCCAAGCCGCTTGATTTTACAAGCGGGATGTACAAGATTCGCACGACGGAATCGGGCAGCATTCCGACCGACGAAGATATTGCTCGCGCAATTACCAATGGATTACATGGATCGGCAATGCCGGATTGGGGACCATTCATTCACGGGGATTCGCTGAAAGCGATCATTACATACATCAAATTATTTTCCCCGCGATTTAAAGAAGAAAAGCCGCGCATCGTGCACATCAGTTCACCGGTTCCGAGTTCGGAGTCGAGTATTGCGAACGGCAGACGCGTTTATGCAAAACTGCAATGCGCTTCGTGTCACGGCACCGATGGCAAGGGAGCCGGCGCCACTGCGACCGATCTTATAGATGATTGGGGAAATGAAATTACGACTGCAAATCTTACCGAGCCGTGGACGTTCAAAGGCGGCGGCACGGCGCGCGATATTTATCTTCGGTTCCGCACAGGAATGAACGGCACGCCGATGCCGTCATATATCGGAAGCGCAAGCGAAAAAGAAATGTGGAATCTTGCGAACTATGTTGTATCGCTCGCGCGCAAACCCGTGTGGGCAATGAACGCAGAGGAATTGAAAGCGTTTTATGCTGCGGCAGACGCAGAAGCTAAAAAGAATCCGGTGCGGCGCGGAAAATATCTTGTTGAATCATTCTGCGAAGGATGCCATTCCGGCTATTCCGCAGACGGAAAAGTGCTGCCTGAGTTCAAGCTTGCCGGCGGGTTGGTGTTTGATCTGTATCCGTTCGGAAAATTCACGTCGTTCAATCTTACATCGGACAAAGAAACCGGACTGGGAAACTGGACTGATGCGGAGATCAAACGTGCAATTACACAGGGAATTCAGCGCGACGGCAGCCGGCTGCTTCCTTTTCCTATGCCGTGGACTTCAATTGCACAGATGCCGGACGATGATGTGAATGCCATCATCGCATATCTGCGTACTGTTCCGCCCATTCGCAATAAGGTGCCGATGCCGGAGAAGCCGAATATTTTTTCATACATGTGGGGAAAATTTGAAATGCTGATTTTGAAAAAAGATGCACCGGGTTATATCTATCCGATGAAAGATTTCCGCCAAATGGAACATGACGCCAAAAGCGGCACAGTCGGCGGACAGGTCAGCAAAGAGCCGCAGAGCACTTCAGCCAATTCACTTTCATCGCCTCTTGTTGCACATAATGAAAATCCCTTTGGGAATGAGGAAAGGGGGGCGCAGCAATGAAAAAATTTTTGAGATGGTCTGCCATTGTTATCGGCTGTTTGGTTGTGGTCGGATTTCTTGCATTTCTCTATTTCATTCCGCCGCTGACGATGGTTCCGCAAACGGCATTCACTCAGCCGCTTGCACAGGCGTTGGATGCGCCGCTGAAATCAATCAAAGATCCGGCTGAGAAAATTCTTGCAGAGCGCGGCAAAATGATTGTCGGACATTCTGCGTGCAGCGATTGTCACACACCGCAAGGCGCGCAGGGTCCGAACTACAATGAATTTCTTGCCGGCGGCGGAATGAAAGATGAATTCAAGCTCTACGGCAGTGTTGTTTCGCGCAATCTCACGCCGGATAAAGAAACTGGCATCGGTATGCGCACCGATGCAGAAATTATGCGCGTACTTCGCAGCGGCGTATCTCATGACGGAAGAGTGATGACGCCGGTGTATATGCCGTGGTTCGACTTTTCAAATATGACGGACGAGGACCGGTATGCGGTTGTTGTGTATCTCCGGCATCTGAAACCGGTTTGGAATAAAATCCCCGGTTATTCTCCGCTGAGTGATTTCGAGAAATTGTCCGAAACGGCGGGCGATTACGCTGAGCACAAGTCACTACATTAAGCGCTGCCGGTTCCGAATGAAAGAAGAAATGTGCACGTGAGTTTCATCAAGCGCTTTCAGAAGAACACCGGCAGAGTTGTGCTCATTGAGTCACGGCGCTATGTGCCGACGGCGTCGAGATATACGATTTTGGCATCGGCATTGTAACCGAAAAGTTCGCCGTAGCGTCCCCAACCAACAATTACCTCCAGAAGTTTGTCGGGGTCCTCGTTCGGCAGAAGAATTGCCAGCTCTTCTTTCAGCGTATCTTCATCAATGCTCAGGTCATCTTTTCGCCGCAGCATTTTCATAATGATATCGAAAATGCGAAGCTGAAGCGTTTGCTCTCTGAAAATGATCTTCCGGTTATTGATATCGCTTTGGAGAAATTTCTTTCCAAGGTCGGTGAAGACGACATTTTGTTTCGGGGTATCAATAAAATCGAGCAGTTCGGCTCCTTTCACAACAGTAATTGTCGAGCCGAAATCTTTTCCGGTTCGCAAGGCTAAGTCGAAGACATCAATCTTGCCGTTGTTGTCGTCGAGCACTTCGAGCAGACCGATGATTTCGCTTGGCGAAGTCTGCGGCAGCGATTCCACTCTTCGCGGCGTTACAACCGACGATACCGCGGGCACGGCTTCATCGGGAATAATGGCATTCGTGATGATGTCGTGGATGCGGTCTATCATTTGCTGAAATGCCGGCGTACGCAGGTCGCGCGGATGCGGGAGATCATTTTGCAGAATGACGCGGATTGTTCCCGGGTGCGAACTGAGCACAACGATTCTGTTGGCAAGAAAGACCGCTTCCCGAATATCGTGCGTCACGAAAAGAACACTCTTAATCTCAACTTTGTGATCAAGCCAAAGATTTAGAACTTCTGAACGGAGGTTTTCTGCGGTGAGAACGTCGAGCGCGCTGAACGGTTCATCCATGCACAGCAATTCCGGTTGCACAACAATCGCGCGCGCAATGCCGACGCGCTGTTTCATTCCGCCGGAAAGCTCTTTCGGGTACGCTTCTTCAAATCCTTCGAGGCCAACTCTGTCTACGGCGCGGTGCACGCGGGCGTGCACTTCATCCTCCGGCAGTTTCATCCATTCCAATCCCATTGTAATATTTTCCTGAACGGTCAGCCACGGGTACAAGGCAAAGCTTTGGAACACAATTGAGGCACGCGGATGAAATCCCTGCAGCGGCATGCCGTATGCCAGCACTTTTCCGGAGGTCGGCTCGATCAGTCCGGTGAGGATTCTCATCAACGTTGATTTGCCGCAGCCCGAAGGTCCGAGTAATGCGACAATTTCTCCCGGTTGAATTTGAAGCGAGATATTCTCCAGCACTTTGATTTCTGTGCCGGTCGGCAAGATGAAGTTTTTGTGAACATTCAGCAGTTCAGCGATTGGCGGTGTTGTTCCGTTGTTCATTTGTTTAAGCTGTATCGGTTTTCAGCAATGGCGTACAATCGGCGCCAGAAAAATTTATTGATTAGCACAACTGTTGTTGCCATAGCAATAACGCCGGCGGCGAGCATTCCAAAATTTGCCGCATCGGTTGCCGTCGTGATGAGCGAACCGAGCCCCGTGGCGATGAGATTATTATTTCCGAAGTGAACATATTCTGCAACGATACTTGCATTCCATGCACCGCCGGTGGCTGTTACCCATCCCGTTACAAGACTCGGGAAAATTCCCGGCAAAATCAAACGTTTCCATGTTTGCCAGTTTGTCAGCCGGGAGACGCGTGCCGCCTCGCGCAGGTCATGCGGAATCGCCATCGCTCCGGCAATAACGTTGAAGAGAATATACCATTGTGTTCCGAGCAGCATCAGCACAACAGCCCCCAGTTCGATACCGATGCCGGCGGACAATAACGCAATGATCACAAGAGGAAAAAGCATCGGTGCAGGAAAAGAAGCAGCAACCTGAACGGCCGGCTGCAGAATTCTTGACAGCGACGGATGCAATCCGATGGCAACACCGATGGGAATCATGACTACTGTTCCGATGAAAACAGCAACACCCACACGTAAGAATGTCAGGAGCAAACGGGAGAGAATATCGGCCCATTCGGATAGATTCACATCAAACAACAGAGAAAGTAATTTTCCCGCGCCGTACAGCAGCATGCCGATTGCGGCGATCCGCACAAGCCATGCGAAAGCACGCTTGAAATATTTCTCGGAAGCGTAATTTTTTTTCTCTTCTTTTTGTTCCAATGCAACTGCGCCTTGCAACACGCGCATTGATGCGGCAGATGTCGGCTGCCATACGCGTTCGCGGGCAAATTTCAATAAGTGCGACCGGTGAAGAAGATTGAGCACGAGAGATTTTTCAACCTGTGCCGATTCGGTTTCTTCGAATTTATATTTCTGCGCCCACGCAACGATCGGCCGCCAGAATAATTGATCGACGAGAAGGATCATGAGAATCATTGCGAGGACGGCGTAGAGCATTGCGGGAACGTTTCCTTGCGAAATCGCGACGCTCATGTACGAGCCGATTCCCGGCAGGCGAAAATCCTTATCGCCGAGAACAAATGCTTCGGTGATTGTGAGAAAAAACCAGCCGCCAGCCATCGACATCATGCTGTTCCAGATAAGTCCCATAGCGGAGTAAGGAAGTTCGAGTGTAGTGAAACGCTGCCACCAATTCAGCTTGTACACGCTCGCCGCTTCGCGCAATTCCTGCGGAAGTGAACGGAGAGAATTATAGAAGCTGAACGTCATGTTCCATACTTGGCCGGTGAAAATCATCAGCACGCAGGCGAGTTCGAGTCCGAGATTGGAATGAGGAAATGTTGCAACAAGCGCCAGCACCAAACCGGGGAGGAAGCCAAGCACAGGAATGCTTTGCAGGATATCGAGCAGCGGCAGCATGATTTTTTCGGCTTTCTTGTTGTACGCCGCGATGTACCCGTACACAAGTGTGAATGTGAGTGAAATGCCGTATGCAACAAATCCGCGGACAAGTGAAAAGAATGTGTACAGCGGGAGCGCGCTCGGAGACAGATCAATATCCACACGCGGGCGAAGTTCGCCGCTCCATTCCTTGCCGACATCAAGCAATCCGAACAGCAACGCCGCGATGCCTGCGAAGACGAACAAATCAACCCAGCTTGTTCCCCGGCGCAGCCGGACGTATGTGCGGACAAATGACATGGGGAAAATATACAAAAAATCCCGACAAGTCGGGATGCATTAAGCGACACTTTTTTTAATACAACCCTGCCAGCGCTATGCCGGCAGGGTTACAGAAATTTACACGATGCCAAACAATTTAGCAGCAACGAACAACAGCGCCGCGCCTATCACTACTAAAAGAAAGGTCAGTGTCGCGGGAAATGAACCGGGTTGTTCGTCGTGTATAGGAATATTTTTTTCTTGGGGTTTCATAATTATCCTCACATGAAAAAGAAAAGTGTACCGCATCACTACGGTTGACATCAGGGTTTGAAAATAAAAAATGCGGAGCGTCTGAAAGAAAATAATTATGAATGCGGAGGACTGCGGGGGGAAAAATAATGGAAAGAAAATGCAGAAATGCATGGTACCGGCATTAGAACTACATGCGGAGTTTTCTTTGCAGGTGAAGGCGGCGTGCACTCCGTAAGAACAACATCATGAGTCGAATCGTGTTTCGACGAGGTTGGGCTTTGCGATGCCTGCACGTAGACCGGCAGCGAAGTCAACGGCCGTGATGCTTTTGCGGTTGAAACGGTGTGCGGTTCGCCGCCAGAATTAAGAAGCTTAGCCCATGCTGCAACAATTCCTGCGCCGCCGACAAAGCCGTAGCTTGCAAGAAGAATAACCGAAACCGTGTTTCGTAGTAAACGGCTCGAAATTTTCACAGCGTCACTGAATGTCTTAAGAAGTTCACGTTCCGTGCCTATTCCCGTATCAATTTTTTGTATTTGATGCGGTGCGGTTGGTCTGCAGCAATGCCGAGCTGCCTGCGGCGATTCTCTTCATATTCGGAAAAGTTGCCGTCGAACCAGACGACTTTGCTTTCTCCTTCGAACGCAAGAATGTGCGTTGCAATTCTGTCGAGAAACCAGCGGTCGTGAGAAATAACAACAGCGCATCCGGCAAAATTCAGCAGCGCTTCTTCCAGCGCGCGAAGCGTATTGACGTCGAGATCATTTGTTGGTTCATCCAGAAGAAGAACGTTCGCACCTTCTCGTAAAATCTTTGCAAGATGAACCCGGTTACGTTCGCCGCCGGAAATTTGTGCCGTCAATTTTTGCTGGTCTGTCCCGCTGAAATTGAATCGCGCGACATATGCACGCGAGTTTACTTCACGATTGCCGAGCAGCAATAGGTCTTCACCGCCGGAAATTTCCTGCCAGATTGTTTTATTCGGATCGAGCGGACGATTTTGGTCAACATACGCAAGCTTCACCGTTTCACCGATTGTCATCATTCCGGCATCGGGCTTTTCCTCGCCGGTGATCATGCGGAACAAAGTGGTTTTCCCCGCGCCGTTCGGTCCGATAACGCCGATAATGCCGCCGGGAGGAAGCGAGAAATTCAGGTTTTCAACGAGCAGTTTTTCGCCGAACGATTTTGCCACATCGTTTGCTTCGATGACTGTGCGGCCGAGCCTGGGTCCGGGCGGAATAAAGATTTCGATCTCTTCATCGCGCGTATCGCTTTGTTCAGCGAGCATTTTTTCGTAAGCAGTAACACGCGCCTTGCTTTTTGCATGCCGTCCTTTCGGGTTCAACCGCACCCACTCCAATTCACGGGCGAGCATTCGCTGTCGTTTTGATTCCTGCTTCTCTTCAATTTCAAGGCGGTGCTTTTTCTGTTCAAGCCACGACGAATAATTTCCTTCGAAAGGAATTCCCTCGCCGCGGTCAAGTTCTAAAATCCATCCGGCAACATTGTCAAGGAAATAACGGTCGTGCGTCACCGCGATGACCGTTCCCTTGTATTGTTTCAAATGAAGTTCAAGCCATGCGACCGATTCTGCATCAAGGTGATTTGTCGGCTCGTCGAGCAAAAGGACGTCAGGTTCCTGCAGCAGCAACCGGCACAAAGCAACTCTGCGCCGTTCGCCGCCCGATAGCACTGAAACTGCCGTATCGCCGGGCGGGCAACGGAGCGCATCCATTGCCTGTTCAAGTTTACTGTCAATATCCCATGCGTCAAGATGTTCAATGCGTTCCTGCAAAGCGCCTTGTTTTTCGAGAAGTTTGTCGACGTCCGCGCCGGGTTCACCGAATTGTGCGGAAACGGTTTCATATTCTCGTACAAGATCGACAATATGCCGCGCGCCTTCTTCAACAATTTGTTT
>JAJYOI010000123.1 GCA_021796275.1 Bacteroidota bacterium | reverse complement strand
ACTATCTACCCACCTCTGTAATACTCTTAAAAAAAGAGTGTGCGATTGGCTTCCGATTGCTTTACGTGCCGAAGTTATGGTTTTGCCACGATCGGATGGCTTTTCAAATTCATGAAAGACGAAATTTACTCCCTTACCTTCGCCTGCGAGGAAGGACAGGAAATAGTCCTGCTGTTCTGTAAAACAGTCAATAATAAAAAAGGAAATTTGAGAATAAGCCGCAAGAGGAGAAAAGTTTTTCCACCATTAATTTTTTGTAAGAAAAATAAGTAGATAATTTTACTGAGGGTATTGCAGCCGGTTGCTGAAAAATTTTTACGCGGCGTATAAATACAAATATTTGTCGGACAGGAATATCTGATATCGTATGAAAAAGAGTATCAAAAGGAAACAATTATTTCGTACCGGTGGGTAGATAGTACACACTTTCGTGAAACCATTTCCGCACGATTGTTAAGACGGTAAAGCGGAAGCCCACGGGACAGGGGATTTATTTCACAATTGTGAGGGAATTGGAAAGCTCAAAGCCTTGGCACGTGACTTGCACATATCTTGGAAGAGAGGGTTCGCGATAATTTTCTTAAGGAGTTAGTCATTAACTGTCACATTCAAATGTCATGATGAAGGAAGAACGGAGGGTTCCAAGTTAAATGAAAAAATCACTGTTACCTGCATTTCCGGAGGAGAGACTTTTTTTCGAACGCCCTCATTCGGCCAGCATCATCATCAATAACTATAATTACGCAACGTTCGTTGGAGAGGCGATTAAAAGCGCCCTCGCTCAAACACATCCTGCGCAGATTATCGTCGTTGATGACGGCTCGACGGATGAATCACGAGCTGTCATTCAAAAATTCGGAACGCGCATCGAAACAGTGTTCAAGAGCAACGGCGGGCAGGCATCGGCGTTGAATACAGGTTTTACCCGAGCTAAAGGCGGCATCATATTCTTTTTAGACTCGGACGATTTGCTTGAGCCGAACGCTGTTGCCGACATTCTTTCTGTGTGGCGTGTCGGAACAGTGCTTGCTCACTATCCTATGACCATCATTGACGCGCATAATACAGAGCATGGCATCACGCCAGGCGCTCCTGCCCGGCTTGCAGATGGAGATGTGCGCAATGAACTGCTCACCACAGGCAGTTTCGCATCAACGACGATGAGCGGGATGGCATTTTTCCGCGCTGCACTCGACCGCGTAATGCCCATGCCGGAACGCAGCTTTGTCTATGCGGCGGATGGATACTTGCTGCGCGCTATGGCATTTCTCGGCCCGGTTCAGTATGTCGAATTAAGGCTCGCCCGCTATCGTCTTCATGATAGAAATGATTCTGACCCATTGAGCGGCGTGATGTTAAATGCTGACGCGGTGCACACTGCCAGTGCCGGATTCCGGAAAAAAATCCGTTACTCGCAAAATGAATTTGAAACAACGAAGAAATTTGCAGAAATAAATGCACTTCCCGTAGTTCCCAATCTTGGTGAAAGACATGCAGACTTCTTGGGCTATCGTTTGTTTTCGCTGCTGCTCGATCCGGCTCACCACCCAATTGCGGGTGATCGCCGTTTCAATCTGCTGCGCCGTTATGTGGTGAGGCGCTGGCTGTCTTCGTGGCCTTTACGCCGTCGTGCGATGGCGGTCTCGCTGGCTGCCACCGCAGCGCTTGTAAATTCTTCCTCCGCCTTGAGATTGATTAGCTGGATGCACGGCACAAACAATCGTCCTCAGTGGTTTAGAAATTTGGCAGCACTGTTAAGAAGAAAAGCAAACGCAGGTCTTCATGTTAACAGGGTGAAGGAAGATCAAATTTTATCGCTGTAAAGCATGGAGAACCCTGACAAGGTTTGATCGGAACTTTGTATTTTCTGATTGAGAACGCTGCCGTAGGAAAAACAGAAAACCCGCGATGCCTTCGAGCCGCGGGTTGTTCTGTTCTCTGCGCACTGCCTGCCTGCGACAGGCCCGGCGCAGTGTATCCTAAGAGGCAGGACACTTCGGACTTGTCCGCCGTCTTTTTGGCGGAGGTGTCCTGCATGTGGTATTTTTCTACTTCATCAGAATCATTCGTTTTGTCATGACAAGCGGTTTGGCATTTTGGCCGCTCAGATCTACTGCTGTAATGCGGTAGAAGTACGCGCCGCTTGGCAACGATAACGCATTGAATGTCGCTCCATGTATTCCGGCTTGCTGCTGTCCGTTCACAAGTAGCGATACAAGCTGTCCCGCAGTGTTGTAGATTTCTAACCGTACATTCGCTGTGAACGGCAGCGAGTAAGAAATCTCCGTTGACGGGTTGAACGGATTCGGATAATTCTGACTGAGGTTGAATGAGAAAGGCTCCGCCTTGCCCGTTGCAACACTGGTTATGGTATTGTCCTGTGCAATCTTTTGAGAAATTCCTGCAAAGTGAATGTCATCAACATAGAATGTCTTCACTCGTCCGGTCATATCCTGAATAACAATGCGGTCAATGGCTGCGTTGTTAGGATTCAGCGTGCTCATAGGAAGAGACATGGCGGTCCATTTGTTCGCGGGAATCCAGACGTACTGTACTGCAGGGAAGCTTGAACCAAGATCATTCTCAAAGTACACGCCGAGCGAAATTCCCGCAGTGCCTCCATAGATTTCAAAATTCAGGCTTGTGTAGTTTGCAGGATTTACATTCACGGGGCTGCCCCATTGTCCGGAGTGAACTCTCAAAGCGCCCCACGCACTCTGCACCACTTTGATTGAGGTCGTGCCGGTGAAATGCTGCTCTGCGCTGCCGAACGTCACCGTCGCACTCCATGATGCGTTGATCCATGGCGTGTGAAGTGAATCGTCGGAAACAATCAGATCGGAAGTCGAAGACCCCGTGCTGTTTGATACTGTCACGGTTACGGAAACGGTCGCGATATTTCCGGCTGAGTCTCTTGCAACAGCAGAAAGTGTATGCGAGCCGTTCGGTGTTTGTAAAGTATTCCACGAAACGCTGTACGGTGTCGTGGTTACTTCGCTTCCAAGATTTGCACCATCTAATTTGAATTGTACGCCGACAACTTTAACGTTATCCGATGCACTGGCACTGACAACGGCTGTGTCTGAAACAGTTGCTCCATTTGCAGGATTCGTAAATGCAACCGTCGGTTTCGTAGTATCAGCCGCAGGTGATGTAACGGTTGTTGTTCCGGTGAAACGAAGATTGTCAATGTAAAATGTTTTGACCGACCCGCTGACATCTTCTATGTCTAAACGATTAACCGTTTGGTTGTTCGGGTTCAATTTACTCATCGGAATTGAAATCACCGTCCATTGATTTGCAGCGATCGTTCCGTAATTCACTGCCGGGAATGACTGGCCTCCATCATTCTCAAAGAATACACTCAGATTTGTGCCGGCAGTTGCTCCGTACACTGCAAAGTCCACGCTTTGATACGAATTTGCATTGATGCCAGCAGAGCCCCAAGCGCCATAATGAACACTGAATGCGCCCCACGCCGAGGTCAGCACAGTTTTTATAGAGGATGTACCTGCATACGCTTGTTCGGTACTTCCGTACGTCACAGTCGCGCTCCACGAGTTATTCATCCACGGAGATGCCAATGATTCCTGATACACGATGAGGTCAGAACTGCTTGCCGGCGGGGGCGGTGTAGTATTGGATATCGTGACGCTCGCCGATGCTGTAGATTTATTTCCAGCCGCATCTCGTGCAACCGCGGCAATTGTGTGGCTTCCGTTTGCATACTGTGTTGTGTTCAGCGATATGCTGTACGGCGCGGTCGTAAGTTCGCTTCCGAAATTTGCACCGTCAACAGTAAATTGAACTCCTGCAACGCCGACATTATCCGAAGCGTTTGCACTGACGCTGATTGTTCCTAAAACGGTCGAGCCGTTTGCCGGTGAAGTGAGTGAAACGGTCGGCGGCGTGGTATCCGATGTTGAAAGAATAACAGTTACCGTTACTGAAGCAGTTGAAGTATTTCCCGCTGCATCCCGTGCAACCGCAGAAATTGTGTGCGTGCCGGCAGTGAGTGTTGCAACGTTCAATGAGGCAGTGTATGGTGCAACTGTTACTTCAGCACCAACATTTGTTCCGTCAACTTTGAATTGAACGCCGGCAACGCCGACATTATCCGTTGCCGTTGCCGCGAGAGCAACAATTCCGGTGAGCGAAGCGCCGCTTGTCGGCGAAGTAAGAGAAACCGTTGGTGGAGTTGTATCGGCAGTAGAACTTCCGCCATACAAAGCTTTCTTCACTGCCTGAAGAAGAAGATCGCGCTGACCTGCGGGCTGATTGGCTCGGTAGCCGCCGCCAAGTTCCCAGATAATTGCGCCGCCAATGCCTTTCGATTTCACATAGCTGAATTTTGCCGCAACGGTGTTTTCGTTATCATACGAAATGAACTTGTCGTTGGCAGATCCGTAATTATCAATGCTTAAGTAGGCAGCTTGGGCGGCAGAATCCCACTTGTCGTACTGCGATTGATAGTACGTATCCATAATTGTAGAATAGGGAACGTTGCTTTGGACAGTTGGGGCTGTTAGATATGACTGGCGGGGTGCAGTCACGCCGCCGGTCGGAGTTCCGTCCCCGCCGCTCCAGACATAACCGTAGAAATCAATGCCGATGCCGATTTTGCTTTTGGGAACGCCTGCAGTAATCAACCGTTGAACATTTGCATCGGTTGAAGGAACAAGTCCTCCTGTGCTGGGGAATACGAAGCCGCCATCGTACACCGGTGAGTTGTGCCACGTCACCCAGCCGGGCCACGCACCGGACATATCGTACGACATATAGTTAAGCTGATCAAGCAACGGAATAACATTGAGGTATTGATCCGCTTCGCCGCCGTTCGCGGTTGTCAGCAATGGCCGGGGAGAAATCGAGTTCATCGCGTTGCGAAGCGCTGTGATTAATGCCGTCCACTGGGGAATAATTCCTGAACTCATCGGCTCCCAGTCAACATCAATTCCGTCGTAGCCGCGCGACTGCATCAAGTTGATGAGGTTGCTGACGAACGTATTGAGTGTGGAGCTGCTTGTTGCGCCCTGAAAGCCGGCGTCGGAATTCCATCCGCCGACGCAAATGAGAACTTTTTTCCCGGCAGCGTGCGCAGCGGTTACTAATGCATTGGCATTATATGCCGTGACGCTGTTCGATTGATCGTCCAACGTTCCGTTTGCGTTTGGAACGAGAGCGAAGTGAATAATATGTGTGACGGCAGAGTAATCAACATCTTGCGCCGGCAGATAACCGGTGTTGTTGTATCCCTGCTGCCAGCCGGCATAATACGCCGTTGCCCATACGCTGGTTTGTGCCAGCGCCGGTATGTATGCCGTCAGCATGGCGGCCGCTGTGAACAACACGGCGGCAAACGTTAGAAAATGTTTTCTCACGTGAGATTCTCCTTTCTCATTTGTGTGAAGATGTTTTTTGTTGTCAGATTCGAACTGTCCGCCGTAGCGGATTTTCAATGTCGTCATTGCTTTTGCTCCGGTATTAATTTTTTGAAAGAGAGTTAAGCGGCAGACCTTCAGCCAGATGCTTAATTGTTTCGGGAATTTTTTGGAATTCGGCGGACTTATCAAAGAAAAATTCTGCCCCTAATTCTTTGCATCTGTTGCGATATTGATCGGAGGAAAAATTCGTGACGATAATGAATGTAATTGACGGCAATTCCTCCTTGATCGTTTTCAAAACCCGAATGCCGGTATCGCCGCGCATTTCCAAATCGAGAATGACAACTTCGGGTTTGGTGGCGCGAATGGAAACCACGGCGCCGAACACATCGGCCGAATACCCTACCAGCTCGAAATGTTTAATGTCGTTAAGCAGGGCAAGAATCCGGCGCAAGCCAAATTTCGATCCGTCTGCGATGAAGACTTTCATTCAGTGATTCTCTGTACGTTCTGTGAATTGAATTGTGAATTAACGTGGAGTCAAAATACTAAGAAGTGAAGGTGCGGCGGTATCAGCGGAGGCTGATTGTGCGGTGGGATTTGAGGAAGGAATTGTGTCGGCGAATTCCTACACGGGAAAGAAGAAAAGAAAGCAGAAATAAAAAACTCCGTTCTGTTTAGGCAGAACGGAGTTTTCAACGGAAAAGAAGAAAGGAGATATTGTAAGGCGAAGCGTCGCTTCGCCCTGTGCTATTCTATCAAATGATGTTCAACCGCATAGCGCGCTAATTCGGCGTTCGATCTCAATTTCATTTTGTCGAGAACGCGTGTACGGTAGGTGCTGATCGTTTTGATACTCAATGAAAGCTGCACTGCAATTTCTGAAACAGATTTCCCATGTGCGATCATTCTCATAATTTGAAACTCGCGGTCCGATAGCCGTTCATGCGGCGGTTTCTTTATATCTGCTTCACTCAGTGTTGCGAGCCATTCCGCCAATGCCGCACTGACGTATTTTCCGCCGAGAGAGACTTTTCGAATGGCTTTCACGATTTCTTCCGGTGCGCTGTCTTTTGTCAAATATCCTGAGCCGCCTGCCCGCAGCACACGCACAGCAAACTGCGCTTCGGGATGCATGCTGAGAACAAGGATGTGCATTTTTGGCGCTATCTGTTTCAGGTCTTTGATGATATCAAGTCCGCTTCTCCCCGGCATTGTTACATCAAGCAGGAGAACATCACAGCTGTCCGACCGCACAAGGTTAAGTGCTTCTTCTGCGGTGGAAGCTTCACCCATGACTTTCATGCCTGATTCTTCTGCAAGAATTTTTTTCAAACCCTGCCGGACTATCGCGTGGTCGTCCGCCAAGAAAATCTTAATCATAAAGATGCCGATCCTTTACCGACTGAGAAAGAGGAATTTTAACGACAACACTTGTTCCTGCATTGGGGGCGCTGATGATATCCACGCTGCCTCCTAAAAGTACGGCGCGTTCTTTCATTCCGAGCACGCCGAGAGATTTCTTGCTTGTCATTTCGCTAACATCGGTACCGCGTCCGTCATCTTTTGTTTCCAACATCAGAATATTTTTTTCCACTTCGAGCCGAATGGATACCTTTGCTGCATGAGCATGCCGGGCAATGTTGGTAAGTGTTTCCTGAAGAATGCGGAACACTGCGGTCGAACGCTCACGGTCAAGTTCAATATCCATCACCGTAGAAATGAAACGGCACTGAATATTTGTTCGGTGCTGAAACTCCTGCGCCTGCCATTCGATTGCAGCGACAAGTCCGAGATCGTCCAGCACACCCGGCCGCAGTTCTGTTGCAATTCTCCGGACCGTTTGAATTGTTGCATCAATGAGGTTTGCCATTGTTTTGATTGTTTCGTCAATTGGCTTAATGCCTTTGCGCACTGTCTCATGAATTTTCCCTTGAATCCACAACAAATCCATTTTCAGGGCGGTCAGTGATTGGCCAAGTTCGTCATGTATTTCACGTGCGATCCGCGTGCGTTCTTCTTCCCGTCATTA